>JBLIJY010000001.1:0-37072 GCA_047636095.1 Hydrogenophaga sp.
AAGGGCACCGAGAACAGTGGCCAGGCGGCCAGGACTTTGAACCTGAGCCTGGCGTGGAGCGCCGTGCAGGTGTGCCCACCGGTCAACGACCCCAAATACAAGGGCTGCGAGCCATTGGACGCCTCGGTGTTGCGCGTCTGGGACGCACAGCACGCCGTCGAGTGGATTTTGTTGTTCACGGGCACCTTGAACAGCTTTGATGAGGCCGCGCAGTGCGTCGGCTGGTATGAGCAGCGCTGGAGCATTGAGGAGTTCCACAAGTGTCTCAAATCGGGCTGTCGCATCGAGCATTCGCAGCTCAAACAAGCCCGGGCCGTCCAGGCGCTGCTCGGCTTCTCAAGCATTGTGGCGGTGCGGCTCCTGGCACTGGCTCGCCTGGCGCGAGCCAGGCCCGATGAACCGGCAGCACAGCACATCGAGGCCAGCTATCTGCGGGTTCTGTGCGCCATGCGCAAACTGCTCGCCGAGCTAACCGTGCGTGCGTACTGGAGAGAAGTTGCCCGAATGGGCGGTTTCCTGGGCCGAACAAACGACAGAGACCCTGGGTGGCAGACACTTTGGAAAGGTTTAGAGAAGCTCGAAGCCTGGGTAGTGACTTGGCTGGATGGTTTCGAGGAGGGGCGGACTTGTGGGTAATGACAAGTGCTTTAGCGCGGGGTAGTTGGCTGGGGATTCCTTGGTTGACACTGCTCTGTCGGATTTCTCGGCTCGCCTGCGAGTTCCAACGCATCAGACGGCTGAGGTCACTGGGGGCAAAACATCCGCTGACATCCGCTGACATCCGAAGGTGGTGCCCCTACACCCGCTTCACAAGGGGCCCGGATAATCCAGACCCATGCTTTTGCTGAAACTGCGCCGGGCGATTTTCGTCCTCGCCCTTGCTCCCGCCGCTCTTGTGGCCACCGCACCGCGACCGGCCAGCGCCGCGCTGGTGGACTTGCCACCGATCGACCGCATCGTCAACTACCAGCCCAAGCTGCCACTGCAGGTGCTGACCGCCGACGGCGTGGAGATCGCGCAGTTCGGCAGCGAGCGGCGCGAATACGTGCCGCTGGCACGCACGCCCAAGCGGCTGCAAGACGCGGTGCTGGCGGTGGAAGACGCGCGCTTTCGCGAACACAACGGCATCGACCCCAAGGGCATGGCACGCGCCGCCCTGGCCATGCTGACTGGCGGCCGCACCCAGGGTGCGAGCACCATCACCCAGCAACTGGTGCGCACCATGCTGCTCACCCGCGAGCGCACGGTGGAGCGCAAGACCAAAGAAATTCTGCTGGCGTTCAAGGTGGAAGAGGCGCTGTCCAAAGACCGCATTCTGGAGATTTATCTCAACGAGATTTTTCTCGGCCAGCGCGCCTACGGTTTCGCCTCAGCCTCCAAGACCTACTTCGGCAAGCCGATGGAGCAACTCTCGATTGCCGAGGCGGCCATGCTGGCCGGCTTGCCGCAAAACCCCTCCTACGCCAACCCGGTGACCAACTTTGAGCGCGCCACCGCACGCCAGCGCCTGGTGCTCGAACGCATGCGCGCGGTTGGTGCCATCACCGAGCAACAGCTGGCAGCGGCCCGGGCCGAGAAGCTGGTCATCCGCGAGCCTGGTCAGCGCAGTGTCGAGGCCGGCCATGTGGCTGAGATGGCGCGCCGCGCGGTGGTCGAGCGCTTCGGCACCGAAGCCTATTCGAGCGGCATCCGCGTTACCACCTCGCTGCGCGCGGCCGACCAGCGCGCGGCGGTGGCGGCGGTGCAGCGCGGCGTGATGGCGCTGGAGGCCCGCAGCCCCTGGCGCGGTCCCGAGGACCAGATCGACCTGCCCCAAGCCGATGGCGCTGCGCTCAACAGCGCGATCGCCGACGGCCTGAAGGACGTGCGCGAAGACGACCTGCTGCGCGTGGCGGTGGTGCTGTCAGCCTCCGCGAAATCGGTGCAGGTGCAACTGGCCAATGGCGAACGCCTGAGCCTCCAGGGCGCCGGCCTGCGGCCCGCAGCCAGCGGGCTTTCAGCGAAAGCGAAACCGGCGCTCAAGGTCCAGCGCGGTTCGGTGGTGCGTGTGATGGCCAGCGGCAAAACATGGACGCTCACCCAGTGGCCCGAGACCGAGGCCGCGCTGGTCGCGCTCGACCCCGCCACAGGTCGTGTGCGTGCGCTAGTCGGCGGTTTCGACTTTGCACGCCAACCCTTCAACCACGTCACCCAGGGTTGGCGCCAGCCCGGCTCGGCCATCAAGCCATTGCTGGTGTCGGCCGCACTGGAGGCGCGCGTGATGCCCGCCACCGTGGTCGACGACCTTCCTTTCACGGCGCCCAACGGCTGGAGCCCCGGCAACAGCGGCGGCACCGCCTTGGGTCCAATCACCGTGCGCCAGGCGCTCGCGAAATCGAGCAACCTGGTGAGCGTGCGCCTGCTGCAGCACACCGGTACCCAGAGCGCACGCGACTGGACCGGGCGCTTCGGTCTGGACCCGGCGCGCCAGCCCGACAACCTGACCCTGGCGCTGGGCACCGGCCTGGTCACGCCGCTGCAGATGGCACAGGCCTACGGCACGCTGGCCAACGGTGGCTGGAAGGTGGACCCGGTGGTGATCGAGAAGATTACCGACGCGCGGGGCAAGGTGCTGTTCGAAGCGCCGCCTCCGGTGCCGCTCACCGACGACAGCCGCGCCATTCCCGCGCGCAACGCCTATGTGATGAACAGCGTGCTGGCCGATGTGACCCGCGTGGGCACCGCGGCGCGCGCGCAAGCCGTGCTGAAGCGCCCCGACATTTACGGCAAGACCGGCACCACCAACGATGTGGTCGACGCCTGGTTCGCCGGCTACCAGCCCACGCTGGCCACGGTGGTCTGGCTCGGCCACGACAAGCCACGCAGCCTGGGCGACCATGAGTCGGGTGGGCGCCTCGCGCTGCCGATCTGGATCGACTACATGGCCAGCGCCCTCAAGGGCGTACCGGTGGCACCGCCCGGCCCAGTGCCCGCTGGCCTGTTTCGCGAGAACGACGACTGGATCTACAGCGAATGGCAGAACGGCGGTGCAGTGGCTGCCATTTCGGACACCGCCGGAACGGCCTATGCTGGCCCGCCGACACTGATCGACGCCATCAAGGAGTGGTTCAAACCCTGAGCGGCATCCGCTGAATCACCACAAAAAAAGCCGACATTCCAGTCGGCTTTTTGTTGCTTGGATGGTCAGCCCAATGGTTCAGCCGGCGCAGATACGCGCCTTCGCCTCGGCGTACTCGCGCTTGAAACGCGCCACCAGATCGGCTGCCGGCATCACCTCTCGGATGGCGCCGATGCCCTGGCCACAGCCCCAGATGTCCTTCCAGGCCTTGGCGGCGTTGGCGCCTTCACCGGTGGAGAAGTTCATCTTGCTCGGGTCGCTCTCGGGCAGCTTGTCCGGGTCCATGCCGGCGTTCTTGATGCTGCCCTTCAAATAGTTGCCGTGGATGCCGGTGTAGAAGTTGCTGTAGACAATGTCGTCCGAGTTGCTCTCGGTGATCATCTGCTTGTAGCCGTCGACCGCGCGCGCTTCGGTGGTGGCGATGAAGGCCGAACCGATGTAAGCGAAGTCCGCGCCCATGGCTTGTGCTGCCAGGACCGCGCCACCCGAGGAAATCGAGCCTGACAGAGCGATCGGGCCGCCAAACCACTCACGAAGCTCTTGCACCATGGCAAACGGACTCTTCACGCTGGCGTGACCCCCGGCGCCGGCGGCCACGGGGATCAGGCCATCGGCGCCCTTCTCGATCGCCTTGTGGGCGAACACGTTGTTGATCACGTCGTGCAACACCACCCCGCCCCAGGCCTGCACACCCTTGTTCACGTCTTCTCGCGCGCCCAGGCTGGTGATGATGATCGGCACCTTGTACTTGGCGCACACCTGCATGTCGTGCTCCAGTCGGTCGTTGCTCTTGTGCACGATCTGGTTGATGGCGAACGGCGCCGCCAGATTGTCGGGATTCGCTTTGTCGTGAGCGGCCAACGCTTCGGTGATCTCGGCCAACCACTCATCGAGTTGCGAAGCGGGTCGCGCGTTGAGCGCTGGCATGGAGCCGACCACGCCAGCCTTGCACTGCGCAATCACCAGCGCTGGGTTGCTGATGATGAACAGCGGTGAGCCGATCACGGGGAATTTGATGTTCTTCAGAACGGGCGGCAGGGTGCGCGCGGGTGCGGTCATGGTGTCTCCAGATGGGGGTTCGGTGGATTTTGGGCGCAGCGCGTCTACCGCCGTGTCGGTACGGCGACAGTGCAGGCGCGGGGTCAGGCGCGACTCAGAACGCTTCGGCCGCCAGCGCAGTGACCGCCTCAGCGCCTTCGACGATGGCGTCGCGCATGCCTGGCGTGCGGCTGAGGATGTGGTCGGCGTAGAAACGCGCGGTGGTGATCTTGCTTTGCATGAACGCGGCGTCTGCGGTACCCGCGGCCAGTTGATCCTCGGCCACCAGCAAGGCACGCGCCATCTGCCAGCCTGCCATCAGATTGCCCGCCAGCATCAGGTACGGCACACTGCCGGCAAAGGCGGCATTGGGGTTGCTGCGGGTGTTGGCGGCGATGAATTCCACCACATCCACGAAGGCTTCACGCGCGGCTGTCAGGCGTCTGGCGACGGCGAGGGACTGGGCGCTGCCACGCGTGACCAACTCCGCTTCCGTCTTCTCGATCTGGGCCGCGATGGCCTTGGCACCGGCGCCGCCGTCGCGGGCCGTCTTGCGGCCCACCAGGTCGTTGGCCTGGATCGCGGTCGTGCCTTCGTAGATGGTGAGAATTTTGGCGTCGCGGTAGTACTGCGCTGCACCGGTTTCCTCAATGAAGCCCATGCCGCCGTGCACCTGCACGCCCAGCGAGGTCACGTCCAGGCTCATCTCGGTGCTGAAGCCTTTGACCAGCGGCACCATGAAATCGTAGAAAGCCGCGTTTTCCTTGCGAACGGCCGCGTCAGGGTGGTGGTGCGCCGCGTCAAAAGCCGCTGCGGCCACCGCTGCCATCGAACGGCAGCCTTCGGTGTAAGCGCGCATGGTCATGAGCATGCGCTTGACATCAGGATGGTGAATGATGGGCGAGGCCGCGCTCAGGCTGCCGTCGACGGGGCGGCTCTGCACCCGGTCCTTGGCGTAGCCCACCGCCTTCTGATAGGCGCGCTCGGCGATCGCAATGCCCTGCACGCCCACCGCGTAGCGCGCGGCGTTCATCATGATGAACATGTACTCCAGGCCCCGGTTTTCCTGGCCCACGATGTAGCCCGCCGCACCACCATGGTCACCGTATTGCAGCACTGCGGTCGGGCTGGCCTTAATGCCCATCTTGTGCTCGATGGACACGCAGTGCACGTCGTTGCGCTCGCCCAGTGAGCCGTCTTGGTTCACCATGAATTTGGGCACCACAAACAGGCTGATGCCTTTCACGCCTTCGGGCGCACCGGTCACGCGCGCCAGCACCAGGTGCACGATGTTCTCGGCCATGTCGTGCTCACCGTAGGTGATGTAGATCTTGGTGCCGAACACCTTGTAGGTGCCATCGGGCTGCGGTTCGGCGCGGCTGCGCACCGCGGCCAGGTCGCTGCCGGCCTGCGGCTCGGTGAGGTTCATCGTGCCAGTCCACTGACCGCTCACCAGCTTTTCCAGGTAAGTCGCCTTGAGCTCGTCGCTGCCGGCGGTCAGCAAAGCTTCGATGGCGCCGTCGGTCAGCAGCGGGCACAGCGCAAAACTCATGTTGGCGCTGTTGAGCATTTCGCCGCAGGCAGCACCTATGGTCTTGGGCAGGCCTTGGCCGCCAAAGTCCACCGGGTGCTGCAAACCTTGCCAGCCGCCTTCGGTGTACTGCTTGAAAGCTTCTTTGAAACCGGGCGTGGTTGTCACCACACCGGCCTTGAAGGTCGACGGGTTCTTATCGCCTTCCCAGTTCAGCGGCGCCAGCACGCCTTCGTTGAGCTTGGCGCACTCTTCCAGCACCGCCTGCGCGGTTTCCAGGCCAGCGTCTTCAAAGCCAGGCATCGCAGCCACTTGGTCGATGCGAGCCAGGTGCTCGATGTTGAACAGCATGTCTTTCAGCGGTGCGGTGTAGCTCATGGGGAGTCTCTTGATTGGCAGGAAAAGAATAGAAAAAAGGGCATCGAAAACGATGCCCTGTCGGGGAGGTGGCTGGCTTACAGCGCCTTGATCAGCTCAGGCACAGCCACGAACAGATCGGCTTCCAGGCCGTAGTCGGCGACACCAAAGATCGGTGCTTCGGGATCTTTGTTGATCGCCACGATCACTTTGGAGTCTTTCATGCCAGCCAGGTGCTGGATGGCACCGCTGATACCCGCCGCGATGTAAAGCTGGGGTGCGACGATCTTGCCGGTCTGGCCGACCTGCCAGTCGTTGGGCGCGTAGCCCGCGTCCACCGCAGCGCGGCTGGCGCCCAGTGCGGCACCGAGCTTGTCGGCCAGCGGCGTCATGATTTCGTCGAACTTCTCGCTGGAGCCCAACGCGCGACCGCCGGAGACGATGACCTTGGCCGCCGTGAGTTCGGGCCGGTCACTCTTGGCGATCTCGCTGCCCAGGAAGGCGGTCTTGCCGCTGTCGGCCACAGCCGCCATGGTTTCCACGGCCGCGCTGCCGCCAGATGCAGCGGCCGGGTCGAAGCCGGTGGTGCGCACCGTGATCACTTTGGTGGCGTCGCTGCTTTGCACCGTGGCCATCGCGTTGCCGGCGTAGATCGGGCGCTCGAACGTGTCGGGCGATTCGACCTTAGTGATGTCGCTAATCTGTGCCACATCAAGCTTGGCGGCCACGCGTGGCGCAATATTCTTGCCGCTGGCAGTGGCTGGAAACAGGATGTGGCTGTAGTTCGACGCGATGGCCAGCACCTGAGCGGCCATGCTCTCGGCCAGGCCGTGTTCCAGGTAGGCCGCATCGGCGTGGATGACCTTGGTCACGCCCGCGATGGCAGCAGCAGCTTTGGCTGCCTCACCCGCGTTGTGGCCCGCCACCAGCACATGCACATCGCCACCGCACTCGGCAGCTGCGGTCACGGTGTTGAGGGTGGCGCCTTTGATGGCGGCGTTGTTGTGTTCGGCAATAACAAGAGCGGTCATATCAAATCACCTTGGCTTCGTTTTTGAGTTTTTCAACGAGTGCAGCGACATCGGGCACCATGATGCCGGCGCCGCGTTTGGGCGGCTCGCTGACCTTGAGCGTTTTGAGGCGCGGCTTCACGTCCACACCCAGGTCCTCGGGCTTGAGCGTTTCCAGCGGCTTTTTCTTCGCCTTCATGATGTTGGGCAGCGTCACATAGCGTGGCTCGTTCAGGCGCAGGTCGGTGGTGATGACACCAGGCAGCGTGATCGCCAGCGTCTCCAAGCCGCCATCAACCTCGCGAGTGACATGCGCCTTGCCATCGGCCACTTCGACCTTGTTGGCGAAGGTGGCCTGCGGCAGGTCGGCCAACGCGGCGAGCATCTGGCCGGTCTGGTTGCAGTCGTCATCGATCGCCTGCTTGCCCAGAATGATCAGGCCCGGCTGTTCTTTGTCCACCAGCGCTTTGAGCAGCTTGGCCACGGCCAGCGGCTGCAGTTCTTCGCTGGTTTCCACCAGGATGGCGCGGTCGGCACCAATCGCCATGGCGGTGCGCAGGGTTTCGGTGCACTTGGCATCGCCGCAAGAGACCACGATTACCTCGGTGGCCACGCCTTTTTCTCTCAAGCGCACCGCCTCTTCCACCGCGATTTCGTCAAACGGGTTCATGCTCATCTTGACGTTGGCGATGTCCACACCGCTGCCATCGCTCTTGACGCGGACTTTGACGTTGTAGTCGACAACGCGCTTGACGGGGACGAGGACCTTCATGATCGGTGGCTCCTGATGTTGTTAAACGGAAAAAGGGCTGACGCGTTGACGTGCACGTCAATTCAAACATTGTATGCCTGCCCTCTGCACAGTCTCCTGGCGTGGGGGTCTGAAAGAGTCAGTTTGGCTGGGACAGCGTTAAATCGAACGATCGTGCTTTTTTATTATAGATCATGAATTTCCGCCTGGTGTCGACCGGACGGAAGAAACCGGACACACAGGTCTGTCAACCCGTTACACAACGGCCCGCATTGACCAACCGATCGGTCGGTTAATTCGGGTAAATCTGGAGGCGCAAGCGAAATGGCCCCGCTATAGTAAAAAAGTGCGTGCCTGACAACGCTCGACCGCAAAAATCCCAACCTTCGCCT
Source organism: Hydrogenophaga sp. (assembly GCA_047636095.1). Classification (GTDB taxonomy): domain Bacteria; phylum Pseudomonadota; class Gammaproteobacteria; order Burkholderiales; family Burkholderiaceae_C; genus Hydrogenophaga. Next base: position 8,198 of record JBLIJY010000001.1, read on the forward strand.
GCTCTCTCATCCCCAACCCTGGAGATCCAGACCCCATGAAATTTACCCCCGCACTGCTCGCCATCGGCGCCACCACTTTCATGATGGGCGCATCGGCCCAAACGGTGTTCACCGTCTCCACCTGGCTGCCGCCCACCCACACCGTCAGCGTGTCGCAGAAAACCTGGTGTGATCGGCTGGAGGCTGAGAGCAGCAGCCGCATGAAGTGCAACATCCTGCCCAAGGGCGTGGTCGCCGCCCCTGGCACCTTCGACGCGGTACGCGATGGCCTGGCCGATATTTCCTACACGGTGGACGGCTACACACCAGGGCGTTTTGTGATGACCCAGGTGGCCGAGTTTCCGTTTCTGGGCAACAGCGCCACCGAAACGTCCGTCGCTTACCAGCGCGTCTACAACAAGTACTTCGCTCCGATGGGCGAACACAAAGGCGTGAAGGTGCTGGGCGTGTTCACGCATGGCCCTGGCATCATCTTCAACGCCAAGAAACCGGTGCTGTCGGCAGCCGAGGCAGCCTCACTGAAGTTCCGCGTCGGTGGCGGCAACATCAACGAGCTGTCCAAGGCCATGGGCTGGAACACCACACTCAAGGCAGCGCCCGAGTCGTTCGAGCTGCTGTCCACCGGCGTGATGGACGGCACCTTCTTCCCCGACGAATCGGTCACCTCGTTCAAGCTGAGCATGATCAAGTACGCGACCACCTTCCCCGGCGGCCTCTACAACACCAGCTTTGTGTTCATGATGAACCAGGACAAGTACAACGGGCTGTCCGCGCCAGACAAGGCCGTGGTGGACAAGCTCTCGGGCGAACCGGTTGCGCGCCTGTTCGGCGAAGGCTGGGACAAGCTCGACGCCGCCAGTCGCGAGAACCAGAAGACCCAGGGCGTGCAGCGCGTGGTAGCCAACAAGGCCTTTCAGCAAGCGGTCGCCGACAAGCAGGACTACCTGGAGACCAAGTGGGCTGCGGCAGCTCAGGTCAAAGGTCTGAAAAATCCAAAAGCGGTACTGGCTGAGTTCCGAACAGAAATCGCCAAGGTGAAATAAGCGCTGCGTCACCCGCATCACCTGTGCGCCGGCGGGACTGCTATTTCATGGCAGCCCCGCCGGTTTTTTATTGACTTGGTCCAACCCATCCCCATGCTCAAAACTCTGGAAAAACTGCTGCGCTGGTCCACTGGCCTGATGGCGGCCATGGCGCTATTCGCCATCATGTGGCTGACCTTGCTGGACGTCATCGGCCGGAAGTTTTTCAACAACTCCATTCCTGGCAGCCTGGAGCTGACCGAGGTGCTGATGGTGATCGTGATTTTCGGTGCCCTGCCGCTGGTGTCGTGGCGCGGCGAGCATGTGGTGTTCGACTCGCTTGACGCCTTCATTCCGGCTTGGCTCAAGGGTGTCCAGACCAGCATCGTCCACCTGATTTGTGCTGGCGTATTCGGCTTTCTGGGCCGGCTGTTGCTCATGCGTGCCGACCGGTTTGCCGAGTACAGCGACACCACCGTGTACCTGCAACTTCCGCTCGCCCCGGTGGCTTGGCTAATGGCGGGTCTGCTGGCGATCACGGCTGCGGTGCACCTGCTTTTTGTGTTCGTGCGACCAGCGCTGGGCCATGTGGGCGCACAAGAGCCGGGAGCCGCGCCGTGATCGAGGCCGTTCTGGGTTTTCTGGGCGTATTTGCCCTGGCGTTTTTGCGGGTGCCGCTGGCGGTGGCAATGTCGATCGCCGGCATCGTCGGGCTGGGCTTGATGCGGGGCTGGCAGCCCGCGTTCGCCAGCACCAGCCAGGTGGTGTTCGAGACCGGCTTTCACTACACGCTGTCGGTGATCCCGCTGTTTGTGTTGATGGGCAACTTCGTGGCCCGCGCTGGCATGGCGCGCGAGCTGTTCAACGCCGCCAACGCCTTCGTCGGTCACCGCCCAGGTGGTCTGGCCATGGCCAGCATCATTGCCTCGGGCGGCTTTGGTTCGATCTGTGGCTCGTCGATCGCCACCGCCGCAACCATGTCGCGCGTGGCCTATCCGCAAATGAAAGCCCACGGCTACAAAGACACGCTGGCCACCGGCGCCATCGCCTCAGGCGGCACCCTGGGCATCCTGATCCCGCCGTCCACCATCCTGGTGATCTACGGCGTCATCACCGAGACCGATATCGGCCGCCTGTTCATCGCCGGCATCTTGCCCGGTCTGGTGGCCATCACCTGCCTGTGCCTGGCGGTGGTGTTCGTGACCTGGCGCGACCCGGCAGCCGGTCCGCCAGCGGCGCGTTACACCTGGCGCCAGCGCCTGGCAGCGGTCAAGGGCATCTGGGGCGTGGCCTTGCTGTTTGCGCTGGTGATCGGCGGCATTTACGGCGGTGTGTTCACCGCCACCGAAGGCGCTGGGGTGGGGGCGGCGGGTGCATTTCTGTTCGCGCTGATGCGGCGCGCACTCACCCCCAAGCTGCTCATGGAGGTGCTGATGGAGAGCACGCGCACCACCGCGATGCTGTTCGCCATCCTGATCGGTGCGATGATCTTCACCAGCTTCATCAACTTCACCACCATGCCGGCCGATCTGCGCGACTTTGTGCTGCAGTTCAGCCCCCACCCCATCATGGTGGTGGTGGTGATGATGGGCATCTACCTCGCGCTGGGCATGGTGATGGAAGAGCTGGCGATCGTGCTGCTGACGATCCCGGTGTTTTTTCCAGTCATCACCGGGCTGGGCTTCGACCCGGTGTGGTTCGGCATCCTGATCGTCACCATCGTTGAGATTGGCATGATCTCCCCGCCCGTGGGGCTGAATTTGTTTGTGCTCAGTTCGCTCTTGCCCAACGTTTCACTCAACACGATTTACCGCGGCGTTTGGCCGTTCGTGACGGCCGACATCGTGCGTCTGGGTATCTTGATCGCCTTCCCCGCCATTTCCCTCTGGCTGCCCAGCTTCATGAACTAACGAGGGTCTGGCGCTGCCTGGGAGCGACTTCATGTGCAACACCCGTTGGGGGTAGGGAATTTCAACGCCGTGCCTCCGCAGCGACTGCAGGATGGCGCGGTTGACCAGCGAGCGCAGGTTGAGCTGGCCGTTTTCGGGGTCGGCGATCCAGTAGCCCAAAGTGAACTCCAGCCCGTCAGCGCCAAAGGCTGAGAGCGCCACCGAAGGACCAGGTTCTTTGAGCACGCGCTCCTGCGACAACGCGGCTTGCTCCAGCAGTTCCATCACCTGATCCACATCGCTTTCATAGGCAACAGAGACCAGGGTGGACTGCCACACCTTGGAATCGGCCAGCGAGAGGTTTTCGACCCGGTTGATGATGAGCATCTCGTTGGGCACGATGGACTCGCGCCCAGTCAGCGAGCGGATCACGGTGTAGCGCGCGTTGATGTCGGTGATGCGGCCCTCGAAATTGTCCACACGCACGTTGTCGCCAATGCGCATGCTGCGCTCGGCCAGAATCACGAAACCGCTCACGTAGTTCGACGCGAGTTTCTGTAGGCCAAAGCCGATGCCCACGCCAATGGCGCCGCCCAGTACAGAGAGCGCGGTGAGGTCGATGCCGACCGCCGACAGCGCAACGATCAGGCCAACGAACATCAACAGTGCACGCGTGGCGTTGCTCACGGCCTTGCGCAAGGAAAGGTCGCCGCCCACCGCCGAGCGCAGCAGCCGGGTCTCGATCGCGGCCGAAATCCACAAGGCCAAGATCAAAACCGCCACCGCCGTGAGGGCGCCCTCAATCAGGGTGCGCACACTGAGCTGCGAGCCACCGATCTTCCAGGTGATTTGGTCCAGCTCGGCCAGCACCACTGGCAGCAAGCCGCTGACCCACAGCACCATGGCGATCCAGGCCAGCCAGGAAATTGAGCGTTCCACCACCCGGACCCAGGGCGCCGAAGCAAAGGCCAGCTGCAGCACCTTCACACCAAGGCGAATGACCACCAGCGCGATCAGCACCGGAATGACAACCTTGAAGGTGGCAACCGGCAAAAAGTTCAACAGCAACGCGCGCGACAAGTAGCCCAAGGCCAGCAGCAGGAGCGGAAACAACAGCCCATCAAACAGGCGGCGCCCGAACAGGACGGAGCGGCGTTCTTGGCGCATGCCCAGAGCCCGGCGCAACAAGGCCGAGAGGCCCCAGGCGATCAGCACGCAGACGACCAGCGCCGCGAGTTCGATCAGCACTGTGGGGCGCATGAAGCTTTCAAGCCAAAGACCCAGATCGTCGATGGGCGGTGGCGGCCGGCTGGCGGCTGAGGTAGCGGTCATAGAACGGGCCAGCTGGCCAACCAATCAAAGGTTCAGGGGTTCAGCCGCGCCAAGTGGGCGGGCGTTTGTCGATGAAGGCCTGCGCACCTTCTTGCGCCACCTCGCCTGCCATGTTGCAGGCCATGGTTTGGCCCGCCATCTGGTAAGCGGCGGCCAGGCCAGTTTCCAGTTGGCGGTAGAACAGCGCCTTGCCCATCGCGAGGGCCTCACGCGGTTTTTGCAGCAGGCGATCGACCAGCGCCGCCACCTCAGCGTCCAGCGCGTCGGTTGGCACCACCCGGTTCACCAGGCCACGCGCTTTCGCCTCGGTGGCATCGATGAAGTCGCCGGTGAGGAGCATTTCCATCGCCTGTTTGGGCAGGATGTTGCGCGAGAGCGCCACACCGGGCGTGGCACAAAACAAGCCGACATCGATGCCGTTGACGCCGAACGTTGCACCCTCGGCTGCCACCGCCAGATCGCACTGCGCCACCAGCTGGCAGCCCGCTGCCGTGGCCAGCGCATGCACCCGGGCGATCACGGGCACTTCCAGCGCGCGGATCGTCAGCATCAGCTTGGAGCAGCGGGCAAACAGCGCCTGGTAGTAGGCGAGCTCGGGCTGCGCACGCATTTCTTTCAGGTCGTGACCCGCGCAGAAAGCCCGACCCTCTGCCGCGATCACCACCACCCGCGCCTGTGGGTCGGCCGCAATCTGCTCCAGCGCCGTCTGCAGCGCAGACAGCATGGACTCGGACAGCACGTTGAAACTGCGCGGCGTGTTCAGCGTGAGCGTGTGCACGCCGCGCGCATCTGTCGTGTGCAGCAAAATCGATTCGGTGTTTTCAAGCATCAGCCAGTACCCTCAAATGGGCTTCGACACTGCGCGCCAGCGCGCCGAGCGCGTAGCCGCCCTCCAGGCAACTCACCATTCGGCCCTTGGAATGCCGCAGGGCCACGTCTTTGATGCGCTCGGTGATCCAGGCGTAGTCTTGCTCAACCAGTGCCATCTGCCCCATGTCGTCTTCGCGGTGGGCGTCGAAGCCGGCGCTGATGAAAATCATTTCTGGCCGGTGCTGCTCCAGCCGGGGCAGCCAGGCCACATCGACCAGCTCGCGCACGGCCATACCGCGGGTGTAAGCAGGCACCGGAAGATTGACCAGATTGGGCGCACTGGCATGGTCCCAGACTGGGTAAAACGGGTGCTGGTAGAAGCTGCACATGAGAATACGCTCGTCGCCCAACACAATGTCTTCGGTGCCATTGCCGTGGTGCACATCGAAGTCGACGATGGCGACCCGCTTCAGGCCGTGCCGCTCCAACGCATATTTGGCGGCCACCGCCACGTTGTTGACAAAACAAAAACCCATCGCCTGGTTGCGGGTGGCATGGTGACCGGGCGGGCGCACCGCACAGAAAGCGTTGGCGATTTCGCCGGCCATCACCGCGTCGGTGGCATCGATCGCGGCACCAGCGGCCACCAGGATCGCCTCCCAGGAATGGACGTTGATGCAGGTGTCGGGATCAATCTGGGCATGGCTTGGGCCGCCGGCCGTCACCTCATCGCGAAGCCCATCGGACAGACCGCGCAGGGCGGCCAGGTGCATGCGACCATGCGCCAGCTCAAGGTCAGCCAGCGCGGCCGGCTTGGCCTCGCGCCGCTCCAGCAGCGCGCCAAGACCCGTGACCAGCAGCCGATCTTCGATAGCATCAAGGCGCTGTGGACATTCGGGGTGACCGGCACCCATCTCATGGCGCCAGCAATCGGGGTGGGTGAAATAACCGGTGACCAAGCCCATTAAACAAATTCCAGTAAGGTTCGCGGCATGCTCGCAGACACCCATATTCGACAACTCTTGAATCAGCTTAACACGGTCATTGTGGGCAAAAAAGCCCAGGTGAGCGACTGCGTGGCCTGCCTGCTGGCGGGCGGTCACCTGCTGATTGAGGATGTGCCCGGCGTAGGCAAAACCACGCTGGCACACGCCCTCTCGCGCTCCTTCGGCCTGGAATTTTCGCGGGTGCAGTTCACCGCCGACCTGATGCCCAGCGATCTGGTCGGCGTCTCGGTGTACGAGCGCGGACGCGAGGGATTTGTGTTCCACCCGGGTCCGGTGTTTGCTCAGGTGTTGCTGGCCGACGAGATCAACCGCGCCAGCCCCAAAACCCAGAGCGCGCTGCTCGAAGCGATGGAAGAAAAGCAGGTCACGGTGGAGGGTGAGACCCGCGCGCTGCCCAACCCGTTTTTCGTCATCGCCACACAAAACCCGCACGATCAGCTCGGCACCTACGCGCTGCCCGAATCGCAGCTTGACCGTTTTCATATGCGGATTTCCCTGGGCTACCCAGACCGCGCGGCCGAGCGCGAGCTGCTGCGCGGCGAGGACCGCCGCCACATGGTCGACGGGCTCACACCGGTGCTCACGCCCGAGTCGTTGGCGCAGTTGCAGCAACAGGTGGCCACGGTCCACACCGCCGAACCGGTGCTGGACTATTTGCAAAATCTGGTGGCCGCCACCCGATCGGGCCGCTGGTTTGCGCAAGGTTTGTCGCCACGCGCCGCGCTGGCTGTTGTGCGCGCAGCCAAGGCGCAGGCTTTCCTGAGTGGCCGCAACTATGTGGCGCCCGATGACATCGCTGCCATCCTGCCGCAAACCACCGCGCACCGCATGGTTCCAGTGGCCGACGCGGGTCGCGGCGCGGTCGAGCAAGTCCGGGCGATGTTGGAAGCGACACCACTGCCATGATCGCGCTGGATCGGTTGGTATTGGGACTTGCCTCTTGAACACAGTCACGGCCCCAGCGTCGCCTTGGCAACGCTTCAATCCGCTGCACTCGTTGCGCGCTCGCATGCGTCAATGGTTCCACAACCGCTCGCCCGCCACAGACACGCTGGTGCTCACGCAGCGCAACGTCTACATCCTGCCCACGCGGGCGGGCTGGATGCTGGGTTTCACGCTGGCGCTGCTCTTGGTGGCCAGCATCAACTACCAGCTCAACCTGGGCTACCTGCTCACCTTTTTGCTGGCTGGCTGTGCGGTGGTGGGCATGCATGTCTGTCACGGTAACCTGCGCGGCGTCACGCTGCACCTGCAACCCCCAGCGCCGGTTCACGCCGGCCAGGCGGTGGCGCTGTTGGTCCGGTTTTCCAGCGAACGCAAACGGGCACGCTATGGGCTGGGCCTGGGCGTGGTGCCCGACGGCCGGGAGCCGCTGCATCTGGCCTGGAGCGATGTGCCCGCACAGGGCAGCAGCGTGTTGCAGCTGGCCTGGCCAGCGCCCCGGCGCGGCCTGCTGAGCCTGCCCGCACTCACCACGCAAACGCTGTTCCCGCTCGGCACTTTTCGGGTCTGGAGCGTGTGGCGACCAGCGGCTCAGGTGCTCGTTTATCCCGCGCCAGAGGCCAATGCGCCGCCGTTGCCGCCGGGGGAACCGCTGGGCGGCGCAGTAGGTGGCGCCTGGGCCCAAAGCACGGGCGAGTTCGACGGCGTGCGCGCTTACCGGCGAGGCGACCCCATGAAAGCGGTAGTCTGGAAAAAAGCCGCGCAGGCGTTTGCCAGCGGACGCGACAACCTGGTGAGCCGCGAAGCACAAACCGCCCAGCGCCAGCAGCTCTGGCTGGACCATGCCAGCTGCGGCGCGCAGGGCATGGAAGCGAGGCTCTCGCGGCTGACGGCCTGGGTGCTGCTGGCTGAGCGACTGGGACTGGACTACGGCCTGCGCCTGCCCGGTCAAGTGATCCCACCCGACCAGGGCGCCAGCCACCGCAACCGCTGCCTGGAGGCGATGGCCAAGCTATGAAACCCCTCTTGTCGCCACACCCGCAAGGGCGGCAACCCGCGCAGTCCTGGCGCGATCGCATCAACCACCTGCCCCGCGACACCCGCGACACGCTGTTTCTGCTCGCCGTCATCGGCTGGGTGGTGCTCATGCAAGTGGCGCACATCCCTTGGTGGTGCAGCACGCTCACCGCAGGTGTGCTGGTGTGGCGCGGCCGCCTGGCGCTGCGCAACCAAGCGTTGCCCGGCTTACCGTGGCGGCTGGGTCTGCTCGCCATTACGCTGGCGGCCACTGCGTTCACGCACCAGACCCTGCTCGGTCGCGACGCTGGCGTGACGCTGGTGGTGGTTTTGCTGGCGCTCAAGACGCTGGAGCTGCGCGCCCGGCGCGATGCCTTCGTGATCTTCTTCCTCGCTTTTTTCGCGCTGCTGACCCACTTCTTTTATTCGCAGTCGCTGCTGACCGCAGCCGGTATCCTGATCGCACTGCTGGGCCTGCTGACCGCGCTGGTCAACGCCCATTTGCCGGTCGGACGACCGCCCCTGATGCAATCGGCCCGCATCGCGGCCACCATGACCGCGCTGGGGGCGCCCATCATGCTGGTGTTGTTCCTGCTGTTCCCGCGCATGGCGCCGCTGTGGGGCCTGCCCGATGACGGGATGACCGGGCGCAGCGGCCTGTCCAACAGCATGCGGGTGGGCGAAATTGCCCGGCTGGTGCTCGACGACCGGGTCGCGCTGCGCCTGCGCTTCGACGGTCCACCACCACCCCAGGGCCTGCTGTATTTCCGCGGCCCGGTGCTCAGCAACTTCGACGGTGTGGAATGGCGTCCCACCCGCTCGGGCTTTCCTGAGAGCATGGCGCTGCCGGCCAACCTCAGTGTGGTCGGCGAGCCGCTGCGCTATCAGGTGACGATGGAGCCCAACCAGCGGCCCTGGCTGTTTGTGCTGGAAGCCACGCCACAGGCGCCAGCATTGCCCAACATCGAAACCTCGATGACGGCCGACCTGCAATGGCGCACCAACCGACCGATCAACGAGCGGGTGCGCTTCGACGCGGTGAGCTATCCGCAGTTTCGCCACGGGCCGCTGCAGCAGGCGGTGGCCCTGCAAGACCACATCGAACTGCCACCCAGCTACAACCCGCGCACCCTGGCGCTGGCCCAGCAACTGCGGCGCGAGATCGGCGCCGGCCCGCAGTTCGCGCCGGCTCTGGTGGACGCCGTGATGAACAAGCTGCGCACCGGCGGCTACACCTACACGCTGGAGCCCGGCGTGTTTGGGGCCAACACCGCCGACGAATTTTGGTTCGATCGGCGCGAAGGTTTTTGTGAACACATTGCGTCGAGCTTTGTGATTTTGATGCGCGGGCTCGACATTCCAGCGCGGATCGTCACCGGTTACCAGGGTGGTGAGCTCAACGGCGTCGACGGCTACTGGACGGTGCGCCAGCGCGACGCCCATGCCTGGGCCGAGGTCTGGCTGCAAGGTCAGGGCTGGGTGCGGGTCGATCCCACCTCTGCGGTGGCGCCCGGGCGCATCGGCTCGCTGGAGCGTCTGCGAGCCCCCGAAGGCCTGTTTGCCGGCGCGGTGCGCACGCTAAACCCCACGTTGGCGGCCCATTTGCGCAACGTCTGGGAAGCGGTCAACAACCGCTGGGACCAGTGGGTGCTCAACTACACCCAGGGTCGCCAGCTCAACCTGCTGAAAAAACTGGGTTTCAGCGCACCCAGCTGGACGGATCTGGCTTATGTACTGATCGGCGTGGTGGTAGCCGTGAGCCTGGCCAGCGCGGCCTGGACCTTGTGGGAACGCCAGCAGCACGATCCCTGGCTGCGCCTGCTGCAGCGCACCCGAAGGCGTCTGTCTGGCCTGGGCCTGAGCGGCCACGACCAGCTGCCCCCGCGCAGCCTGGCCCAACGCGTGCAGCAGCGCTGGGGCGACACACCATTTGCCCAAGACCTGAGTGACTGGCTGCTGCGCATGGAAGCCCAACGCTACGCCCGCAGCAGCCCGCTCACGCTGGCTACACTGCAACACGAATACCAGCAATTGGGCTGGCCCAAAGAGCCACGACGTTGACCTTTTGTCCTGCTTTATCCCGTGCCTTTTCCAGTGCGTTCTCCTGCGTGCGCATCGGAGCCGCTGCCTGCTTCCTGGCCTTCGCACTACTGCCCCAGGGCGCGCAGGCCAGCGGCGAGGTGCCGGGTAAACAGCGCCCGGCGGCCCAGCCGACGTTTTTCTACAGCCAGAGCGAAGCCGCCATGGCCTTTGCCGACGACATCGCCAGCCGCCGCGATCTCGATCCAGCCTGGGTGCGCGACCAGATCGGCCAGGCCCAGCGCTTGGCGCAAGTCTCCCGGCTGATGGCGCCCGCGCCACGTGGCACGCCCAAGAATTGGGCCGCTTACCGGGCACGCTTTATCGAACCCGTGCGCCTGCGCGCGGGACAGCGCTTCTGGGAAGACAACCGGGCGCTGCTGGCGCGGGCCGAGGCCGAGTTCGGTGTGTCCGCCAGCCTGATCGTGGGCGTGATCGGGGTCGAAACCCTGTGGGGTCAGCACACCGGCAATTTCCGCGTGATAGATGCGCTCACCACGCTGGCTTTCGATTTCCCTGCCAGCCACCCCCGCGCGGCCATTCGCACCGAGTTCTTCCGGGGCGAGCTGGAGCAATACCTGAGCCTCACACGCCGAGCTGGCCTCAACCCGCAAACCCTGCGCGGCAGCTTCGCTGGCGCCATGGGCTGGCCACAGTTCATGCCCAGCAGCTGGGTCAAGTACGCGATCGACTTCGACGGCAACGGCCAGGTTGATCTGTTCAACAGCCCAGCCGACGTGATCGGCTCGGTGGCCAATTACTTCCAAGCGTTCGGCTGGCAAACCGGCCAGCCCACCCGTTACCCGGTGAGCCTCAGCCCCGCAGCCGACATGGACGCGCTACTGGCGCCCGACATCTTGCCCACCTTCAGCGTGGCCAGCTTCACCGCCAAAGGCGCCCTACTCGAAGGTGCAGCCCTGCAACACTCCGGCAAGCTCGCGCTGGTGGAGCTGGAAAACGGCAGCGCGCCACCCTCCTTTGTGGCGGGTACCGAGAACTTCTATGTGGTCACCCGCTACAACTGGAGCAGCTACTACGCGCTGGCGGTGATCGAACTGGGTGAGACCATCGAAGCCCGAATGCAGCCGGCCAAATCGCCATGACCTCCGCCTGGCGACCACCCGCCGCACCACACACAACCATGTTGAAGCTGCCGCCCCGTCTCGTCCAGTTCGCTTTCTGGGTGTGTGTGTTGATCACGGTCTTTTTGAGCCTGGTGCCAGTGGAACGCCTGCCGCAGGCTTTCCACTGGTGGGACAAGGCCCAGCACGCGCTGGGCTTCGCGGTGCTCACCGTCTTGGGTCTGCTGGCCTACCCCCAGGCGCGGTGGCGGCTTCCTGGGTACCTGTTGCTGTTGGGTGCATTCATCGAGCTGGCCCAGGCGGCCAGTGGCTGGCGGCGCGGCGACTGGCTGGACCTGCTGGCCGATGCGGTGGGCATTTTGGCGGTGATGGCAGTGTGGTGCGTGAGGCGGTCAAGGGGCAGCCACACCCCACCGCTGGGCCAAGACTGAGGCTCACGTTTCGAAGCCTGGGACGCTTGCGCACAATAGAGGCCATGTTGCCATCGCCACCATCCTCCATGCTGCCCTGGCTGGCACCAGGCCAGGCGTTTCCACCGGTTGAAAACGCCTGGGGCGAAGCCGATCCGGCGCCGGGTTTGCTGGCTGCGGGTGGCGTGCTGGACGTTGCCACACTGATCGCCGCCTATTCAAAAGGCATCTTCCCTTGGTACAGCGCCGGTCAACCCATTCTGTGGTGGAGCACCCACCCGCGCATGGTGCTGCAGGTGGCGCAGTTCCGGTTGCACCGCTCCCTGCGCAAGTCGATCCGGGCCTTGTTGCAGGCTGACCGGCTTGACATTCGGATAGACCACGATGTCGCGCGCGTCATCCAAGCCTGTGCGCACGCGCCGCGCGATGGTCAGCAGGGCACCTGGATACTGCCTGAGATGGCGCAGGCCTACACCCGGCTGGCCAGCGCTGGCGCTGTGCACAGCGTGGAGACCTGGATAGACGGCGAGCTGGCGGGTGGCCTGTACGCGGTCAACCTGGGGCGCATGGTGTTTGGTGAGTCGATGTTCAGCCGCCAGAGCGGCGCATCGAAGATCGCCCTGGCTGCCTTGGTCGCCTTCAGCCGCGCCCACGACATGGCTTGGATCGACTGCCAGCAAGAGACCAGCCACCTGGCATCGATGGGAGCACAACCCGTGCCACGCGACGCCTTTTGCCACCACCTGCGCATGGCTTTGGGGCAGCCCGCACCGCACTGGAAGTTTGAGTCCATATACTGGCACACCCTTCTGGGAGAAACAGCCACTGACGGCAAATTTCTCACATGACGCACCCCAAAGAACTCCCGCTCCAGGCCCTGCAGTTTTACGCCACAGCACCCTACCCTTGCAGCTATCTGCAAGGCCGACAAGCCCGTTCGCAAGTGGCAACGCCGAGCCACCTGATCCACGACGATGCCTATTCGGACCTGGTGACGCAGGGTTTTCGCCGCAGCGGCATGTTCACCTACCGGCCGTACTGCGATGGCTGCAACGCCTGCGTGCCGCTACGCGTGCCGGTGGCGCAGTTTGTGCCCAACCGCAGCCAGCGCCGCAGCCACAAGCAACACGCCCATCTGCACACACGGGTCCTCAAACTGTGTTTTGTGCCTGAGCACTACCAGCTTTACCTGCGCTACCAGAACAGCCGCCACGCGGGTGGCGGCATGGACCGCGACAGCATCGATCAATACACCCAGTTCCTCCTGCAAAGCCGGGTGAACTCGCGCCTGGTGGAGTTCTTCGAGCCCGCAGCAGACGGCGCAGCGGAGCGCCTGAAAATAGTGTCCATCATCGATGTTCTGAGCGATGGGTTGTCAGCGGTCTATACCTTCTATGAGCCCGACGCAAAAGCCAGCTACGGCACCTACAGCGTCCTGTGGCAGATCAACCAAGCGCTGGAGCTGCAACTGCCCCATGTGTACCTGGGCTACTGGATCGCAGAGAGCGGCAAAATGAACTACAAAGCGGGCTTTCAACCGCATCAGGTGCTGCGTGAGGGTCAGTGGATCACCGAGCGCTGAGCAGACAAGATCGGTCGATATGCACCGCCTGGAAAGTGAGTGAATTTCATCTTGTAAAATAGCAGCACCCACCGCTATCATGACCAAACGACCCTCCCATCTCCCCAGCACGCCCACCGTTCAGGTGATTGAGCGCATGTTCAACCTGCTTGAGGTGCTGGCGTCACGCGAAGAATCGATCTCGCTGAAGGAAATCAGCGAAGAAACCGGCCTGCACCCCTCGACCGCCCATCGCATCCTGAACGACCTGACGATTGGCCGTTTTGTGGACCGTCCCGAAGCCGGCAGCTACCGGCTGGGCATGCGTCTGCTGGAACTGGGTAATCTGGTCAAGGCGCGCCTGAGCGTGCGCGACGCAGCGCTGCAACCAATGCGGGACTTGCACAAGCTGACTCAGCAACCGGTGAGTTTGAGTTTGCGTCAGGGCGATGAGATCGTGTATGTCGAGCGCGCGTTCAGCGAGCGCTCAGGCATGCAGGTGGTGCGTGCCATTGGGGGTCGCGCGCCGCTTCACCTGACCTCGGTCGGCAAGCTGTTCCTGGCAGCGGAAGACCCGCAGCGGGTGCGCGCCTACGCCACGCGCACGGGTCTGGCCGGCAACACCCGCAACAGCCTGACGCAGCTCAGCGCCCTGGAGCGCGAGCTCGCGCAGTGCCGCCAGACGGGTGTTGCACGCGACAACGAAGAGCTTGAAATGGGTGTGCGCTGCATGGCCGCTGGCATCTACGATGACCAAAATCACTTGGTGGCAGGTCTTTCGATTTCAGCGCCAGCAGATCGGCTGGAAGACGCTTGGTTGCCCAAGTTACGCGCCACCGCTTCCGGCATCTCGACCGCGTTGGGCTTCCACCAACCCGTCATCGCAGGCACTGTTCGGTAGGATCTGCCTCAATGCAACAAACAAGCGGCTGTTTGGGCCGCTTGTTTGTTTGGGTACCGTGTCGTTCAGCCTTGAGGGCTCACAAACAACTTCTGGTAGGTCTGCGCCTCAACCCAACGTCGCACGCGTTCTGCATCCTGGGAGCGGCTGAGTTTGCCTGTAGAGTCGAGAAACACCATGATGAGCTTGCGCCCGGCGATCTTGGTCTGCATAACCAAGCATCGGCCTGCTTCCGAGATGTAGCCGGTCTTCTGCAAACCAATGTCCCACTCTGGGTTTCGAATCAGGCGATTGGAGTTGTTGTATTGCAACGTGCGCCGACCCACGTCGAGCTCGTAACTGGGCGAAGTAGAGAACTCGCGCAACAAGGGGCGCTGATAGGCGATCGAGACCAAGGTGGCGAGGTCACGCGCGCTGGACTGATTCCAGCTGAGCAACCCGGTGGGCTCCACATAGCGGGTGGCTTTCATGCCGAGTTCCTGGGCTTTGCTGTTCATGATTTTCACAAACTGCTGCATACCGCCTGGGAACGTACGCCCCAAAGCGTGTGCAGCCCGGTTCTCGCTGGACATCAGCGCCAGATGCATCATCTCGCCGCGGCTCAGCGTTGTTCCCACCGCCAGACGCGAACGACTGCCTTTGTAGGTGTCCACATCGTCCTGGGTGATGGTGATCATCTCGCTCATCGACAGATCGGCATCGACAATCACCAGACCGGTCATGAGCTTGGTGAGCGAGGCGATAGGCAGCACCGCAGACTCGTTTTTGCTGAACAAAACCTCACCTGAATCTTGGTCCACCACAAAAGCCACGCTGGAATTCAGATCCAGGGCGTCATCGGCGTGGCGCAAACCGAGGCGCTCACCGGTTGTCAGGCGCGCTGGTGCTGCCGTTCGCATCACCGGTGCGGACACCGCCCGCTTGCTCGACGCTTGTTTCAAGTCTGACCGCTGGGCCTTGGCCGATAGGGTCACCCGTTGGCGCTTGTCCGGCTTCGCGGCAGCTTGACCTGCTCGAACCAATTTGCGGGTACCAATCTTTTCTGACTGGCGAGATCCCACGCTCTTTTTGCTTGCCACCGAGCGGGTAGTTTTGACCGACTTCGCTGACTCGGTCTTTTTTCGATCAACCGCCTTGGTGGTGACCGCTTTTTTGCTTGTCGTGGTGGCCTGAGACAGCGTAGGCCAACTTAACACCACACCCAGGACGGCCGCAGCAGTCACTTGAATCGCTTTTTGTAAGCAGGGTGCGCGAAAAATCATGGGTCCACTCCAGCCAGCCAATTTAAGCCAGAGAGAAGTATAGGGTTCGCGAAAAAAACTAGCAATATCAATCGCTTGTGAGACACAGTTCAATGATCGCTGAAACTTTTTGTCACTGTGCCATCCGTTTCAGCAATCATTTTAAAATTTCCTGCTAAGTCTTTGATTTACAAAAAATTAACCCTGAGCGGCCACCCGATCGGCCTTGCTCTGCAACTTGTTCAAGGCACTGAGGTAGGCCTTGGCGGACGCCACCACAATGTCGGGATCTGCGCCCACACCGTTGACCACCCGGCCACCATGCTGTAGCCGCACCGTCACCTCGCCCTGGCTCTCGGTGGATCCACTGGTGATGGCGTTGACCGAATACAGCACCAGTTCTGCACCGCTCTTCACATGAGACTCGATTGCCTTGAGTGAGGCATCAACCGGACCGTTGCCATCGGAGGCACCCCGGAATTCTTTGCCATGGATGGTGAACACCACCTCGGCATGGGGCCGCTCGCCGGTTTCGCTGTGCTGAGACAGCGAAACCAGACCGTATTGCTCCTTCTCGGCCGTCACGCTCTCGTCGCTGCACAGCGCCAAAATGTCTTCGTCGAAAATCTCGCTTTTGCGGTCAGCCAGCTCTTTGAACGCGGCGAAAGCGGTGTTGATCTCGCTCTCTGAGCCCATCTCGATGCCGAGGTCTTGCAGGCGCTGTTTGAATGCGTTGCGGCCACTGAGCTTGCCCAGCACGATCTTGTTGGCGGCCCAGCCCACATCTTCAGCTCGCATGATTTCATAGGTGTCGCGCGCCTTGAGTACGCCGTCTTGGTGAATGCCGCTGGCGTGTGCGAAGGCGTTGGCGCCCACCACCGCCTTGTTGGGCTGCACCACAAAACCCGTCGTCTGGCTCACCATGCGGCTGGCGGGAACGATCTGGGTCGCATCGATACCGACATCCAGTTGAAAGTAGTCGCGCCGTGTGCGCAGCGCCATCACAATTTCTTCCAGCGCACAGTTGCCGGCGCGCTCACCCAGACCGTTGATCGTGCACTCCACCTGCCGCGCGCCGCCGATTTTCACGCCAGCCAACGAGTTGGCCACCGCCATGCCGAGGTCGTTGTGGCAATGGACCGACCAGATCACCTTGTCCGAATTGGGCACGCGCTCGCGCAAGGTGCGGATGAACTCGCCGTAAAGCTCGGGGATCGCATAGCCCACGGTGTCGGGGATGTTGAGGGTGGTGGCGCCTTCTTTGATCACCGCTTCCAGCACGCGGCAGAGAAAGTCCATGTCGCTGCGGTAGCCGTCTTCCGGGCTGAACTCAACGTCTTCAACCAGGTTGCGGGCAAAGCGCACCGACTGCTTGGCCTGTTCCAGCACCTGGTCGCGCGTCATGCGCAGCTTTTTCTCCATATGGAGTTCGCTGGTGGCGATGAAGGTGTGAATGCGGGCACGGTTGGCGCCTTTGAGCGCTTCGGCGGCACGCGCAATATCGCGATCGTTGGCGCGCGCCAGCGAACACACAGTGGCGTCTTTGATGGTGTTGGCGATCGCCTGCACACATTCGAAGTCACCGTTGGAACTGGCGGCAAAACCGGCCTCAATCACGTCGACCCTGAGACGCTCGAGCTGGCGTGCAATGCGCAGCTTTTCGTCCTTGGTCATGGAGGCGCCAGGCGATTGCTCGCCGTCGCGCAAGGTGGTGTCAAAAATGATGAGCTTGTCGGTCATGTGATTCTCCAGTGACCTCATGGGTCAGGTCTAAAAAAACCCGCAGTCCAAAACGAAAACGGCCCGCTGCGGGTGCATACGGGCCGTTGGGGTTGATCGCTCGCGCGTTACCGTACCTGCCCTTGGCGGACACCCAGTAGTAGCGCGAAAAAAACCTGTTTCATAAAGAGCAATGTATCACAAAGACTTTGGGACTCTGGCGGCCTGTGGCGAACATCGGGCGCAGCGCCTATTCGTGCAGGCCGCGTTCGTCGGGCTCGTCGGTGGACATGCTGATCACGCTGGTGGGCCGACCCTTGGCCTTTCGCCAGACATAGATGGCGTAGCCCGACAAACCGTACACCACAAACAAGCCAAACAACACCGTGGGCGGATGGATGTTGATCACCGCAATGCCCAGGGCGACCAGGACGATCGCTGCAAACGGCACGCTCTTCTTCAAGCTCAGGTCCTTGAAGCTGTAGAACGGCACATTGGTCACCATGGTCAAACCGGCAAAGAGGGTGATCGCGAACATGGCCCACGTCGCGTCTCCAGACGGAATTTCCAGGTCGGTCATGAGCCAGATGAAGCCCGCCACCAAGGCTGCTGCCGCAGGCGACGGCAGACCTTGAAAAAAACGTTTGTCGACTACCCCGGTGTTGACGTTGAAACGCGCCAGGCGCAACGCGGCACAGGCTAGGTAGACGAAGGCCGCGATCCAGCCCCAGCGACCCAGGGTGCTGAGCGTCCAGATGTAGGCCACCAAGGCTGGCGCAGCGCCAAAGGAGACCATGTCGGAGAGCGAATCCATCTGCTCCCCAAACGCACTCTGGGTATTGGTCATGCGCGCCACGCGGCCGTCCAGGCTGTCGAGCACCATTGAGAGAAACAGAGCCACCGTGGCGAGTTCAAAGCGGCCGTTCATGGCCATGACGATCGCATAAAACCCACCGAACAACGCGGCCAGCGTGATCATGTTGGGCACCATGTAAATGCCTTTGGCGCGCTTGCGCGTTTCACTGTGTGACTCGTGCTGGGGATTGGTTCCGTCGTGCATGGGGATCCTGTGGGTCACGCTTGCTGCGCGATGTTGAGCAGTCGTTGTGGACTGGGTCAGTGTAAGGCAGCGTTCTGTTGAGCGCCCAAGACAAAGGCCACCGAAGTGGCCTTTGTCTGGATCGAGGTGGACCGGAGCCTGGGTCTCGGTCCCGCGATCAGTTGCGTGTTTGATCGACCAGCTTGTTTTTGGCGATCCAAGGCATCATGGCGCGCAACTGGGCACCCACCACTTCGATCTGGTGCTCAGCGGTGTTGCGGCGGCGGGCGGTCATGCTCGGGTAGTTCAAGCGGCCTTCCTGGATGAACATCTTGGCGTAGTCGCCGTTCTGGATCCGCTTCAATGCATTGCGCATGGCTTGGCGTGACTCTTCGTTGATCACCTCAGGGCCGGTCACGTACTCGCCGAACTCCGCGTTGTTGGAGATCGAGTAGTTCATGTTGGCAATGCCGCCTTCGTAGATCAGGTCAACGATCAACTTCAACTCGTGCAGGCACTCGAAGTAGGCCATCTCAGGCGCGTAGCCAGCTTCCACCAGCGTCTCGTAACCCATCTTGATCAGCTCGACCGCGCCGCCGCACAACACAGCCTGCTCGCCAAAAAGATCGGTCTCGGTTTCTTCCCTGAAGTTGGTCTCGATGATGCCGGCCTTGCCGCCACCGTTAGCCATGGCATAGGACAGCGCCAGGTCACGGGCTTTGCCCGATTTGTCTTGGTGCACCGCCACGAGGTGGGGCACGCCACCACCTTGCGTGTAGGTGTTGCGCACCGTGTGACCTGGCGCCTTGGGCGCGACCATCCACACGTCCAGATCAGCGCGTGGCACCACCTGGTTGTAGTGCACGTTGAAGCCGTGGGCAAAGGCGAGTGACGCGCCTTGCTTCAGGCTCGGTTCGATCTCTTTGTAAACCGCTGCGATGTTTTCATCTGGCAGCAAGATCATGATCACGTCAGCCGACTTCACTGCCTCGTCAACTTCTTGGACGTTCAAGCCAGCCTTGCCGACCTTGTCCCAGGACGCGCCACCTTTGCGAAGACCCACCACGACCTTCACGCCGCTGTCGTTCAGGTTTTGCGCATGCGCGTGGCCCTGCGAGCCGTAGCCGATGATGGCCACGGTTTTGCCTTTGATCAGGCTCAGGTCGCAGTCTTTGTCGTAGAAAACTTTCATTTTTTGCTCCAGTTGAAATGTTGAAAAAGGTAGAGGTAGAGGTAGAAGGGACAATGTTCCAGCAGATGCCGTGGAACCGGCTCCGCCGGCCACTGGCGTCGTCCCTTTGAGGAGACGCCACGCAGCGACGCAGGCGTGGACCGAATCAGACGCGCAGGATTCTCTCACCCCGACCGATGCCGCAAGAACCGGTGCGAACCGTCTCCAGAATGGCGCTGCGGTCGATGGCTTCGAGGAATGCGTCGTTCTTGTGCTGGTCGCCGGTGAGTTCGATGGTGTAACTCTTCTCGGTCACGTCGATCACACGGCCACGGAAGATATCGGCCATGCGCTTCATCTCCTCGCGCTCTTTGCCCACCGCGCGCACCTTCACCAGCATGAGCTCACGCTCGGTGTACGCGCCTTCGGTGAGGTCGACCACCTTGACCACCTCGATCAGGCGGTTGAGGTGCTTGGTGATCTGCTCAATGACATCATCCGACCCCGTGGTCTGGATCGTCATGCGCGAGAGCGAGGGATCTTCGGTGGGAGCCACGGTGAGCGACTCGATGTTGTAGCCACGGGCCGAGAACAGACCGACGACGCGGGAAAGCGCACCGGCCTCGTTTTCGAGCAGCACGGCAATGATGTGTTTCATGATGAAAAGTCCTCTTTTCTGAGCCCTCCCCTGCGCACGGTAATGCGCGGGCTTGGCTGCAAATAGATTCGTCTGGGGACCACCCGCAGCAGAACGCTGCGGGTGGAGAAAAAGGATCAGAGGTCTTCGGAGCCCAGCAACATCTCGGTGATGCCCTTGCCAGCCTTGACCATCGGGAAGACGTTCTCTGTCGGATCGGTGCGGAAGTCCATGAACACGGTGCGGTCCTTTAGCTTGCGCGCCTCGCGCAGCGCCGGCTCCACATCCTCAGGCCGCTCGATCAGCATGCCGACGTGGCCATAGGCTTCTGCCAGCTTCACGAAGTTCGGCAGCGCGTCCATGTAGCTGTGGCTGTAGCGGCCTTCGTAGTCGATCTCCTGCCACTGCCGCACCATGCCGAGGTAGCGGTTGTTCAGCGCACAGATCTTGATCGGGGTGTTGTACTGCAGGCAGGTCGAGAGCTCCTGGATACACATCTGCACCGAGCCCTCGCCTGTGACGCAAAACACCTCGGCCTCGGGCTTGGCCAGCTTGATGCCCATGGCGTAGGGAATTCCCACGCCCATGGTGCCCAAGCCACCGGAGTTGATCCAGCGACGCGGTTCGTCGAAGCGGTAGTACTGGGCGGCCCACATCTGGTGCTGACCCACATCGGAGGTGATGTAGGCCTCCACGTCTTTGGTCATGTTCCACAGCGTCTCCACCACGTACTGCGGCTTGATGACATCTTTGTTGCTGTTGTCGTACTTCAGGCAGTCTTTGGAGCGCCAGGCTTCGATGGTCGACCACCAGCCGGCCAGCGCTTGGGTGTCCATGCGGGTGGTGGTCTCGCGCACCATGTTGATCAGCTCGGTCAACACGTCTTTCACGTCGCCCACGATCGGAATGTCGACCTTGACGCGCTTGGAGATGCTCGACGGGTCGATGTCGATATGAATGATCTTGCGTTCGTTCTGCGCGAAATGCTTGGGATTGCCGATGACGCGGTCGTCAAAACGCGCGCCCACCGCCAGCAGCACGTCGCAGTTTTGCATCGCGTTGTTGGCTTCCACCGTGCCGTGCATGCCCAGCATGCCGAGGAACTTCCTGTCAGAGGCCGGGTAAGCGCCCAAGCCCATCAGGGTGTTGGTGACCGGATAGCCGAGCAAATCGACCAGCGTGCGCAACTCTTGCACCGCATTGCCCAGCAGCACGCCGCCGCCGGTGTAGATATAGGGTCGCTTCGCGGTGAGGAGCAACTGCAAGGCTTTGCGGATCTGGCCGCCGTGGCCTTTGCGCACCGGGTTGTACGAGCGCATCTCGACCGACTCGGGATAGCCGGTGTAGGGCACCTTGTTGAAGGAGACGTCTTTTGGGATGTCGACCACCACCGGGCCGGGGCGGCCGGTTCGGGCGATGTGGAAGGCTTTCTTCATCACCATCGCCATGTCGCGCGCATCCTTCACCAGAAAGTTGTGCTTGACGATGGGGCGGGTAATGCCGACCGTGTCGCACTCCTGGAATGCATCGAGGCCGATCGCGGTCGTTGGCACTTGCCCGGTGATGATCACCATCGGGATGCTGTCCATGTAGGCGGTGGCAATACCGGTCACAGCGTTGGTCACGCCTGGACCTGAAGTCACCAGGGCAACGCCCACATCGCCGGTGGCGCGGGCATAGCCATCGGCGGCGTGCACGGCGGCCTGTTCATGGCGCACCAGCACATGCTGAATCGTGTCTTGCTTGTAGAACGCGTCGTAGATGTGCAGTACCGCGCCACCGGGATAGCCCCAGATGTACTTGACACCCTCGGCCTGCAGTGCCTTGACGAGGATTTCCCCGCCACGCAATTCTTGAACATTGGCGCTGCTGGCGGCAGCGGCTGAGGCCAGTTCGGCCTTGTTGATTTCCATGATGAACCTTTCGAGAATTTCTCTGACGAAATACCTTGGGTGCTCCTTTGCCTGCTCTTGTGAAGCGGCATCGGAACTTGAGACCAAGGACATGAACGGACGCATACTCCGCTGGACCTTGAACCGTTTGCCTTTTTGAAACGCAGCCTGCGATTATCGCACTGCAACATACGGTTTGGCCATGGTGTCGACTGGAACGGCTTTGACAACCACGCGCGGCAGCCTCATCGGAGCGTGCGGCACCGACTCAATGCGACAATTCTCGGGTTTTTCTCCGCGTTTTCAATATGACTCAGACCGCTCCACCTTCTCCCGCGCCCACCGCGGAAGTCAACCCACTTAAGGCGCCGTCGCTGACCCGACGCATAGCCTGTTGGCTGTATGAAGGCACCCTCTTGTTCGGCGTCATTTTTGGAACCGGGCTCTTTTTTTACGGGCTGCTGTTCGCGATCGGTCACCTTGCCCCTTCGCTCTTGCCTTTGCGAGACGCGTTCAACAACCGGTTCGCACTGCAAGCCTTTGTCTTTCTCCTGCTGGCCTTTTATTTCACCTGGTTCTGGGCCAAGGGCCAGACGCTTGCGTTGAAGACCTGGAGCATCCGGGTGGTCGATGCCCAAGGCCAACAGCTCACCCGCGGGCGCGCCTTCTGGCGCTTTCTGCTGTGCTGGCTGTGGCTCCTGCCGCCCTTGGGCGCTGGTGCTTACTTCAGTCTGCCGGTGGGGGAGCTTGCGGTGATTCTGGTCGGCTGGATCGTGGTGTGGGCCCTGCTGTCCCTGTTTCACACCCAGCGCCAGTTTCTTCACGATGCGCTGGCCGGTACCCGGTTGGTTCATTTCAAACCCGTCGAAGACGTCAGCAAGCCCAGGCGCTGGTGGCACTGAAACCCCTCGTCACGAGCCCCTGAACCGATGACACCCACACCTGGCCGCGAAGCGGTGAACGCGCAAAAACTGCGTACAGGGCTGGGGCGCATGCGCCACGCCTTTGGCTATTCCCTGGCGGGCTTGCGTGCTGGCTGGGCCGAAACCGCTTTTCGTCAAGAGGCGCTTGCCGCGCTGGTGATGCTGCCAACGGCTTTCTGGCTCGGCCAGAGCTGGGTAGAAGTGGCGCTGCTGGCGGGCACGGTGCTGCTGGTGATGGTGGTGGAGTTGCTAAACACCAGCATTGAGGCGGCCATTGATCGCATCGGGCCCGAATGGCACGAACTGTCCAAACGCTCCAAAGACATGGGCAGCGCCGCTGTGCTGCTCAGTCTGCTGCTGTGCGCTGGCACTTGGTTGGCCGCCGTGTGGACGCGGTTTTCCTGAGCCCCGCGACATGAAAAACCCCGCTTTTTCCCTTTGCGTCTACTGCGGCTCGCGGCCCGGCGTCGATCCCGCGTTTATGGCGCTGGCGGAACAGGTGGGTCGGTGGATTGGCCAGCACCAGGGGCAACTGGTCTACGGGGGCGGGCGCAGTGGCCTGATGGGCTGTGTGGCACAGGCCACGCTGGCCGCTGGCGGACGCGTGGTGGGTGTGATCCCGAAAGCGCTGGTGGAGCGGGAATTCGCCAACCACGACTGCACCGAACTGCATGTGGTGGACAACATGCACGACCGAAAACGCCTGATGGCCGAGCGGGCTGACGCTTTTCTGGCGCTCCCTGGTGGCATTGGCACCTTCGAAGAATTTTTTGAAGTCTGGACCTGGCGCCAGCTCGGCTACCACGACAAGCCGATCGGCCTGCTCAATGCATCGGGTTACTACGACGGCCTGCTGACTTTCCTCAGGCACACATCAGCGCAGGGGTTTGTGAGCCCGTGGCAAATGGAACTCATTTTCGAGGGGAGTGACCTGTCGCGGCTTTTGCCGACGCTGATCCAGTCAGCCGGGTTCGCACCCGATGCCCAGTTAAAAGCGATCTGAGACTGCGGCTCAAACCGCCGAATCGTCGAGTTCGCCAGTGCGAATGCGCACCACACGCTCCACGTCTGTCACAAAGATCTTGCCATCGCCGATCTTGCCGGTGCGAGCAGCGCGCACGATGGCATCGACGCACCGCTCCACATCGTCTGACTTGACCACCACCTCGACCTTCACCTTGGGCAGAAAATCGACCACGTACTCGGCGCCGCGGTACAGTTCGGTGTGACCCTTCTGGCGGCCGAAGCCTTTGACCTCGGTCACGGTCAGGCCGGTCACGCCTTGCTCAGCCAGCGATTCGCGCACTTCTTCCAGCTTGAACGGTTTGATGATGGCGGTGATCTGCTTCATGCGTTGTCTCCAGGTCGTGGCTGTAAATGGGTGGGTGCTTTTCATTATGCCCAAGGCACCCGCGCCCCTCCGCACACTGCGCAGACAACCAAAGAACCTTCCCATGAATACCCCCACGCTGCCCCAGCACGTTCCCATCACGGTCGCCTACCGCGGCGGCCATCCAGAAAACATCCACCACGGCTCACTCGCGGTGGTCAACGCGAAAGGCCAGCTGCTGGCGAGCGTGGGCGATGTGGACTCGCCCCTGTTCACCCGCTCATCGCTCAAACCCTTCCAAGCCATGCCCCTAATTGCCCACGCAGGCAACCGCTACGAACTCGACGACGCCGACGTGGCCCTGCTGTGCGCCAGCCACAGTGGTGAACCCATGCATGTGGAGCGCGCTGCGGCCTTGCTGGCCAAAATTGGTGCGGGCGAATCCAGCCTGGCCTGCGGCTCGCATGTGCCCTTTTTCTTCAGCACGAACAACGTCATGCCAGAGCCCGGTGCTCGCTTCGACCGTCTGCACCACAACTGCTCGGGCAAGCACACCGGGATGCTGTTGCTCGCCCACGCACTCGGCGCGCCGCAAGCTGGCTATCTCGACACCGGCCATAGTGTGCAGCTGGCGATTGCCCGCAGCGTGAGCCACTTCTCAGGCGTGCCAGTCGACCAGCTGGTGCTAGGCACAGACGGCTGTAGCGCACCCAATTACGCCTTGCCCCTGCGCTCGCTGGCCCACGCATTTGCCCGCCTGACGCTGAGTGAGCCCGACCCGATCTACGGCAACGCACCCCAGCGCATTGCGCGCGCCATGAGCCGGTACCCAGAACTGGTGAGCGGCCAGGGTCGCAACGACTTGGCGCTGATGCAAGCCGGGCGAGGCGACTGGGTGAGCAAGGTGGGCGCTGACGGCGTGCAGGTGCTGGCGAGCTTCAGCCGGGGCATCGGCGTTGCCGCCAAGTGCAGCGATGGGCAACTGGCGCCGTTGATGGTGGCGTTCGTGTCGGCGCTGGATCAACTCGGCTGGCTCGATGAAGAAAGCCGCCAAGCGCTGTCCAGTCTGATTCCGCCGCCACTGAAGAATGCCGCTGGCATCGAGGTGGGTGAGATGCGCGCAGCGCTGACGCTGCAGCCCACCTGAGGCATTGCCTCAAGCCCGGTATTTGCTGGTGATCGGGTAGCGCCAGTCTTTGCCAAAGCTGCGGTGCGTGACACGAATACCCACCGGCGCCTGGCGGCGTTTGTACTCGTTGATGCGGATCAGGCGCACCACCTGGTCCACATCGGCGGCACTGAAGCCGTCTTGCACGATGCTCGCTGGGCTCTGGTCGTTTTCCATGTAGCGCTCGATGATGGCGTCCAGCACCTCATAGGGCGGCAGGCTGTCCTGATCGGTCTGGTCGGCGCGCAGTTCGGCGCTGGGCGCTCGGGTGATGATGCGCTCGGGAATCGGGTTGGTGCCGGTGCGGTACGGATCGTGAGCATTGCGCCAGCGCGCCAGGCGAAACACCATCGTCTTCACCACGTCTTTGATCACCGCGAAGCCACCGGCCATGTCGCCGTACAGGGTGCAATACCCGGTGGCCAGCTCGCTCTTGTTGCCCGTGGTCAGCACGATGCCGCCGAACTTGTTCGACAACGCCATGAGCAGCGTGCCGCGGATGCGCGCCTGCAGATTTTCTTCGGCTGTGTCCTCGGGCAGGTCAGAAAAATCCCCCGCCAGTGCGGACTTGAGCGCTTCAAAGGTTGGGCTGATGGCGATCACGTCGTAGCGCACGCCCAGACGGGCCGCCATGTCGCGCGCATCGATGCTGGAGATGTCTGCCGTGTAGGGCGAGGGCATCATCACCGTGCGTACCCGGTCTTTGCCCAGCGCATCGACCGCGATCGCCAGCACCAGCGCCGAATCGATGCCGCCTGAGAGGCCCAGCAGAGCGCCGGGAAAGCCATTTTTGCCGATGTAGTCGCGCACCCCGAGCACCAGCGCGTGCCACAGGTCGGCCTCTTCGCTGTGTCCGCGGTCGATAGGGCCTTCCATCTGCCAGCCATCGGGCGATGGCAACAGGACAATGTCGAACAACGCCTCTTCAAAACTCACCGCGCGGGCAGACAAATTGCCTTGTGCATCCAGCGCAAACGAACGGCCTTCGAACACGATCTCGTCCTGCCCGCCCACGAGATGGGCATAGACCAGCGGCAGGCCCACCGCCAGCGCCCGCCGGCGCATGGTCTGCTCGCGCTCGTTGCCCTTGCCGCCATGAAAGGGCGAGGCGTTGATGACCACCAGCAGTTCAGCGCCCGCTGCCTTCGCCTGCGCCGCTGGCGCGTCAAACCAGGCGTCTTCACAGATCAGCAGGCCGCAGCGCATCTGCTTACCGTCTGCATCCGTGATGTCGAACACCCCCACGCCTTGCCCCGGCACGAAATAGCGCCGTTCGTCAAACACCTGGTAGTTGGGCAGCTCGCGCTTGGCATAGGTGTGCACCACCCGGCCCTCGCAAAGCACACTGGCTGCGTTGTAAAGACCCGCCATCGACACACTGCGATCGCGCAAGCCGGGTGTCAGGCTCGATACCCGCACCGGATGACCCACCACCAGGCTCAGGCCCTTTAACGCCGCCGTCGCTTGGGCCACGGCTTTCAAGGCATCATCACAGGCATCGATGAACGCAGGTCGCAGAAACAGGTCTTCGGCCGCGTAGCCACACAGCGCGAGTTCAGGTGTCAGCAACAAGCGCACGCCTCGACTGTGTGCCTGCTGAGCCGCATCGATGATTTTTCGGGCATTGCCCGCCATATCGCCCACCACAAAATTGAGCTGGGCAACGCAGATTGGGATGGTCATGGGGATTGAAAAAGGGACTGGACTGACAAGGAACGCCTGTGCAAAGACGGCTGCGAAACAGCAAACAGCAGGGTTCTGAGATGGCCGCTGGAGTTTATGTCACACGGGTTTTTTCTTCGCCGGCGCAGGTCAATGCGCAGGCTTGGCAAGCGTTGCTGGCCCAGGAGCCCGATGCCAGCCCTTTTTTGCAACACGCCTACCTGAGTGCGCTGCACGAGACTGGCTGCGCGCAACCGCCAGCTGGGTGGCAGCCCCAGTACCTCACGCTGTGGCGTGACGGGACCCTGCACGCTGCCTGTCCGCTGTACCTGAAGAACCATTCCTATGGTGAGTACGTGTTCGACTGGGCCTGGGCCAACGCCTATGCGCAGCACGGTCTGGACTACTACCCGAAGGCGGTGGTGGCGGTGCCATTCACACCGGTGCCCGGTGCGCGGTTGCTGGCGCTCGATCAGCAGGCTCGGGCAGCGTTGGCCCAAGCGCTGATCGAGCATACGCGGGCTGAAGGCCTGTCGTCGCTGCACCTGCTGTTTGTCCAGCCGCAAGACGTGGCTGCCTG
Organism: Hydrogenophaga sp.; assembly: GCA_047636095.1. Classification (GTDB taxonomy): domain Bacteria; phylum Pseudomonadota; class Gammaproteobacteria; order Burkholderiales; family Burkholderiaceae_C; genus Hydrogenophaga. The sequence continues at coordinate 35,612 of JBLIJY010000001.1, forward strand.
CGAGCAGGCCGGCATGATGCTGCGGTACACCGTGCAGTTTCACTGGACGAATATCGCCCCCACGCTCCCCGCTGCGCGAGGTGCGCTGCCCCCCGAGGGAGCTGGCCCCGCCTTGGGGCGGCCCGGCGGCGAGGCCGAGGCCCCCACGCTTGGCGCTGACGCGTCTGCGCTGCCACCCAAGGGGACGGGCTTCACCGACTTCGAACATTTCCTCGCCAGCCTGGTGCAGGAGAAGCGCAAAAAAATCCGCCAGGAGCGGCGCAAGGTGGCCGAGGCCGGCGTGGTGTTTCGACACACTGAAGGCGCTGAGATTTCAGAGACCGATTGGGACTTTTTCTACCGCTGCTACGAGCGCACCTATCGGGAACACGGCAACGCGCCCTACCTGAACCGCGCGTTCTTCCAGCGCATGGCAACCGACATGCCGCAGAACTGGCTGATGTTCATCGGCGAGCGCGAAGGGCGCCCAATCGCCTGCAGCCTGATCGCTCTGGACGGCGCTCGCGAGGTGGCGTATGGCCGCTACTGGGGGGCGCTGGAGCGGGTGGACTGCCTGCATTTCGAAGCTTGCTACTACCAGCCGCTGGCGTGGTGCATCGCCAACGGCATCTTGCGTTTTGAGGGCGGCGCTCAGGGTGAGCAAAAAATGGCGCGTGCGCTGTTGCCGGTGAAGACCACCAGCGCCCACTGGCTCGCACACCCGTCTTTTGCCGACGCGGTGGGGCGGTTTCTGGAACGCGAGGACGAGGGCATTGGCAACTACCTCTCTCACCTGAACAGCCGCAGTCCGCTCAAAGCACCCCGCCCAGATGGGCTCGCCTGAGCCATCTTGCCCAGCGCAGTGGCCATGCCAATGCCCACCGCCCGCCGATGGGTAAACTCCTCGCAACATGAGCGAAACAGACGCCTTTTTTACCCAAACCATCGTCGGTGCACCGATGTCGGTGTTGCTGGGGTGCCAGATGCAGTCAGCGAGCGACCGTGCGGGCGAAGGTTTGCAGATCGACCTGGCATCAGGAGCAGACATGCTCAGCCCCAGCTGGCGGTCATGGATCATCGCCACCGAAGCGTGCGCGCCGGTGGGGATTCCGCGCATGCGCCCCACCCGCTGGCGGCGCTGGCTGGAACGCTACGCGATCCTGATCGCCGCCACTGGGCTGCTGAGCTGGCTGGCCACAGCGGTCTATTGGGGCCTGAACTCGTGGCGGTGACAACACCACCCCAGGACACCCTCACCATCGACCCGATTGCGATGAATGTGGTCAACCGTGTGGCGGCAGGCTCGGTGCTCAGCGGCGAACTGACTTTCGAGGGCGGACTGCTGGTACAGGGCGAAGTGTCTGGGCATCTGCGGGTCAACGGCCGCCTGATCGTTTGGACCGGTGGCGTGGTTCGAGGCCAGGTGGAGGTGAGCGGTGATTTCTACTTGTTCGGCCACCTGGGCGATCCTGGCGCCGATGT
>JBLIJY010000002.1:0-21209 GCA_047636095.1 Hydrogenophaga sp.
CTAGCCCCTTTCGAAGCTAAGTCCTTGATTCATATGGTCGGCGTGAGAGGATTCGAACCTCCGGCCCCTTGCACCCCATGCAAGTGCGCTACCAGGCTGCGCTACACGCCGACAAGCTCCGAATTATAGCGGCCCGAGGTCGCTCTTTCAGAGCGCGCTGCCCAAAAGCTCGCGAATCGCCAGCAATTCGCGGCGAACGTCGTGAACCAGCCTCAACGAACCGCTGGGAAGCAGTTCCAGATTGCTCTCAGCGGGTGAGGGCTGGGTGGCTGGCGCTGAAAGCTCCGTCGAGGTGGACTCATCGTGGTGGGCGATGGCATAGACCGAATCGGTGTGTGAGATTTTCCAACCACGCTGCACCAGCTCTTGTAGCTTGTTGCGCGCGCCACTGATGGTGAACCCCTGGTCGTACAGGAGATCGCGTATGCGACGGATCATGAGCACCTCGTGGTACTGGTAATAACGCCGGTTGCCACGCCGCTTCATCGGCCGCAACTGGGTGAATTCTTACTCCCAGTAGCGCAGCACGCGCGGCTTGACTCCACACAACTCACCCACCTCACCGATGGTGAAATAGCGCTTTGCGGGGATGGGCGGAAGCGTTTTTTCCATACCGATCAAGCCGGTGCTGTCTTAAATCTTAAATTTACTCTACCTCGCGCGCGGGCAGGTCTTTGGCCAGACAGAGAACGCACAAGTCCATCAACGAAAGCGCTGAGGCCGAACGAGGAGCAGCTCGTTATCGCCGAAGGGTCCATTGCCCCTACCCGCATGCTGCTTCGGCAGGGTGTTCGAAATCGAGCGTTCTAGTCGCCAATCACAGTCGCTTGCACCTGCTCTTTGAGCTTGGGGCTGGCATGGAAGGTGACCACGCGACGCGCCTTGATGGCCACGGGCTCGCCCGTACGCGGGTTGCGGCCCGGGCGCAGCGCCTTGGTGCGAATCTGGAAGTTGCCAAACCCAGAGATCTTTACATCGGTGCCATCGACCAAGCTGTCGGTCACCAGATCGAAAAACGCATCGATCATGTCTTTGGACTCGCGCTTGTTCAAGCCGATCTGGTCGAACAGCAACTCGGCCAACTGAGCTTTGGTCAGCGCCGGGGTTTCCAGACTTTCAAGCGCGAGTTTCATGAGCCCTCTTTCCTGTGTGGGGTAATCAATCAGCTGCGCAATCGCGCCGCAACGCGCTGCTGCAACGCCTCGAGCACGGCACGCACCGTCGCCTCGATCGCCTCTTCGGTCAGTGTAGCGTCGTCCCGACTCAGCACCAGCCGCACCGCGAGGCTCTTCTCGTCGGCAGCGAGCGCACCACCATCTGCCTGCTTTTTTGGCCGGTAGACATCGAACAGCACCGCATCGCGCAGCCAGGGACTGGCGGGTGCGCGCACCGCGTCCATCACGGCGCTGTGGGTGACCCCTTCTTTGACCACGATGGCCAGGTCGCGCTCCACCAGTTGGTGACGGCTGACCGGCTGGAACACCGGCACTTGTCGCGCGAGCACCGCATCAAACGCCATTTCGAACAGGACCGGGGCATGGGGCAGATCGTAGGCCTGGCGCCATTTGGGGTGCAGCTCGCCCACATGACCAATGCATTGACCCTCAAGCCAGATCGATGCGCAGCGTCCCGGGTGCATGGCCGAATGCTCGGCAGGCCGAAACTCAACCGGTTGTGGGGCCAGCAGCGCCTGCAAGTCGCCCTTGGCGTCAAAAAAATCGACGCTGCGCTCGCCCACGCCCCACTGCAGGGCCCCAACTGCACCGTAGGCCAGACCAGCCACACGCATGGGCTGGTGAAAACCGGCCACAGTCGTGTCGCTGTCGACAACAGAGGCGTCTTTGAAAAACACACGACCCACCTCAAACAGCCGCACGCGCTCGGCCTTGCGATCGAGGTTGAACTTGAGCACCGCCACCAAGCTGCCCAGCAAAGAAGACCGCATCACGCTCATCTGGCTCGCGATCGGATTGAGCAGTTTGATCGGGTCGGGGTTGCCGGCCAGCTCGCGTTCCCAGCGCTCTTCGACAAAGCTGAAGTTGATGGTTTCCTGGTAGCCGAGCTGGGCGAGTTGACGACGCACGGCAAACGGCCCACGCCGCGCCTCCGTGCGGATCTTGGCGGTAATGGGAGCCAGCGGTGGCGTGTGGGGCAGCTGTTCGTAACCAATGACGCGGGCCACCTCTTCGATCAGATCTTCTTCGATTTGCAGATCGAAACGGAACGCGGGCGGCACCACGGTGAGAAGGCCCTCGCCTTCGGTCACAGCCAGCCCCAGGCGGCGCAGCGCGCCGGCGCATTGCGCCTGCGTGAGCGGCATGCCAATCACTTTCACCGCACGCGCCACGCGCAACGTCACCGGTTGGGCTTCGGGCAGGGCCAGCGTCTGGTCGTCCATCGGACCGGCTTGGCCGCCACAAATGTCCAGCACCAGCTGGGTGATGCGCTCGACGTGTTCCACCGTGGTCGACGGGTCGACACCGCGCTCGAAGCGGTGCCCGGCGTCGGTGCTGAAGTTGAAACGCCGCGAGCGCCCAGCGATTGCTTTGGGCCACCAGAACGCAGCTTCGATGAAGATGTTGCTGGTGTCGTCCGAGACGGCGGTCGCGTCGCCACCCATGATGCCGGCCAGCGATTCCACCGCTTGCTCGTCGGCGATCACGCCCACCTGCGCGTCCACAGACACGGTGTTGCCATTGAGCAGCTTGAGCTGCTCGCCCGCGCGGCCCCAGCGCACCTGCAAACCACCGTGGATTTTGTCGAGGTCGAAGATGTGCGAGGGGCGACCGAGTTCGAACATCACGTAGTTTGAGATGTCGACCAGCGGCGAGACACTGCGCTGGCCGCAGCGGGCCAGACGGTCCACTATCCAGGCCGGCGTTGGCACGCGCGTGTTCACGCCGCGAACCACGCGCCCGCTGAAGCGTCCGCACAGATCGGGGGCCATGACGTCAACAGGCAACCGATCGGTGATCTGCACAGCCACCGCAGGGAATTCGGGTTGCTTGAGCGGCGCGCCAGTCAGCGCCGACACCTCACGCGCAATGCCGTACACGCTCAAGCAGTGCGCCAAGTTGGGCGTGAGCTTGAGGGTGAAGAGCATGTCATCGAGCGCCAGTTGCTCGCGGATGTTGCGGCCCACCAACGCGTCGGCGGCGAGCTCCAGCAAGCCACCGTGGTCCTCGGAGAGTTTGAGCTCACGGGCCGAACACAACATGCCCTGACTTTCCACACCGCGCAGCTTGCCCACCTGAATTTTGAACGGCTTGCCGTCTTCACCTGGTGGCAGCTCGGCACCCACCGTGGCACAGGGCACCAAGATGCCCACCCGGGCGTTGGGCGCACCGCACACGATGTTCAGCGGCTGCGACTGGCCCACATCCACCTGGCACACGCGCAGGCGGTCAGCACCGGGATGCTGCTCGGCCGTCAGGATGCGGCCCACCACCACGCCGGAGAAAGGCGGCGCCACGGGCGTGAGCTCTTCCACTTCCAGACCCGCCATGGTGAGCGTGTCGGCCAGTTGTTGGCTGGTGAGCGGTGGGTTGCAAAAGCTGCGCAACCAGGATTCGGGGAATTGCATGAAACGACTCGGTACGTGGACACGACAAGCGACTTGGGTCAAAACACCGTGGAACTGGCTTTGCCAGGCCACCGGTGTTGCCCCCTGGGGGGCGCCGCAAAGTGGCGCGGGATTATCTGAATTGGCTCAGGAAGCGGATATCGCCGTCAAAAAACAAGCGCAGATCGTTCACCCCGTAACGCAACATGGTGAGCCGGTCTGGACCCATACCGAAGGCAAAGCCGATGAATCGTTCCGGATCCAGCCCCATATTGCGCACCACATTCGGATGCACCTGGCCCGAGCCCGCCACCTCCAGCCAACGCCCAGCCAGCGGCCCACTTTGGAACTGGATGTCGATCTCGGCGCTGGGCTCTGTGAAAGGGAAAAAACTCGGGCGAAAACGCAGCACCAGATCGTCGCTCTCGAAAAAGGTGCGGCAGAAATCGGTGAACACAAACTTGAGGTCTTTGAAGCTCACGTTCTCCCCGATCCACAGGCCTTCGCACTGGTGAAACATGGGCGAGTGCGTCGCGTCGCTGTCCACACGGTACGTGCGGCCAGGTGCGATGACTCTGATCTCTGGCATGCCATGGCCTGCGTCCAACGCCGCGCGGTGGCGCTTCACGTGCGAAACCGCGTGCCGGATCTGCATCGGGCTGGTGTGCGTGCGCAGCAGGTTGGGCGCTCCGCCTTCGGATATTTCGCTACCGCCTTCTACATAGAAGGTGTCGTGCATGGATCGTGCTGGATGGTCCTCAGGCGTGTTCAGCGCGGTGAAGTTGAACCAGTCTGACTCAATTTCAGGGCCATCGGCCACCTCGAAGCCCATGGAGCCAAAGATAGCTTCGATGCGCTCAAGGGTCAAACTCACAGGATGCAAACCACCCTGCCCCCTCTGGCGACCAGGCAGCGTCACATCCAGTGCCTCGGCTTGGAGCTGGATGGCCAACTCGGCATCAGCCAGCGCTTGGCGTCGCTCGGTCAGCGCGCCTTCGATCGCTTGCTTGGCCTGGTTGATGGCTGCGCCGCGCGACTTCTTCTCATCCACCGGCAGACTAGCCAGGCCCTTCATAAGCTCGGTGATGCGACCCGACTTGCCCAGGTACTGCGCCTTGGCGTTTTCCAGATCAGCCGGGGTGGCGGCTTGCGCGAAAGCGGCGCGAGCGCCATGTGCCAGGGCGTCCAACTCGTTCATGGTGAGGCGTGGTGTGCGTTGAAAGCGAAAAACCAAAAAAAAGAGGCTGAGCGCCGCGAGGAATTTCCTCAAGCCTCAACCCCTTTGAGCGACTGGCCCCAAACCGCTTGCGCGGTCTGAGGCGTCGTGAATCAAGCGGCCAGCTTGGCTTTGACTTGTTCCACGATGCTGTTGAACGCAGCAACGTCATTGACGGCCATATCGGCAAGAACCTTGCGGTCGATCTCGATCTGAGCCTTCTTCAGGCCATTGGCGAACCGGCTGTACGTCAGGCCGCAAGCGCGTGCACCGGCGTTGATACGCGCGATCCACAGCCGACGGAAAACGCGCTTCTTGTTGCGGCGGTCACGGTAGGCGTATTGGCCCGCCTTCATCACCGCCTGTTTGGCGATGCGGTAGACGTTGCCACGGCGACCGCGGAAACCCTTAGCAAGGGCGAGAACTTTTTTGTGGCGGGCTCGTGCCGTTACACCACGTTTGACGCGAGGCATGTGTGACTCCTTGTTCGTCGTTGATCAAATACCCATGCCGGGCAGCATCTGTGCCATGTGACCCATATTGGTCGCATGCACAGTGACCGTGCCCCGCAGCTGGCGCTTGTTCTTGGTGGTCTTCTTGGTCAAGATGTGACGTTTGAAGGCTTGACCGCGCTTGACGGTGCCACCGGGACGAACGCGAAACCGTTTCTTCGCGCTGCTCTTGGTCTTCATTTTGGGCATCTTCATGCTCCTTTTTCATTTGTGCTCGTGAGGCGCCGTCAACAACGGGTTGGCGGACTTGTTGGCCCCGAGCCACTTTTGATGAACTGCCTTGCGGCACTTCAGTTCGGCCTTGGGTTTTCGCCCAGGACCTCGAACCGGCAGGAGACTACCCTGCCCGTCCAATGCTGTTTATTTTTCTGTCAAAACCGCTTTAAGCAGACGTCGCGCTGCCCTCGGCAGCAGGCTTGGGCGGTGCCTTCTTGCGCCCGGGAGCGATCATCATGATCATCTGACGGCCCTCGAGCTTGGGAAACTGCTCCACGATGATGATGTCAGCCAACTCGTCGCGAATGCGGTTCAGCAAGGCCAGACCAAGGTCTTGGTGGGTGATTTCCCGACCGCGGAACCGCAGCGTGATCTTGCATTTATCGCCGTCATCGAGAAAGCGCCGGATGTTGCGCATCTTGATGTTGTAGTCACCGTCGTCGGTGCCTGGGCGGAACTTGACTTCCTTGATCTCGATGACCGTTTGCTTGGCCTTGGCTTCCGCCGCTCGCTTTTGCTCTTGGTACTTGAACTTGCCGTAGTCCATTAGGCGGCACACAGGCGGCACAGCCGTGGCGGCGATTTCGACCAGGTCCACATCCAGCTCGCCCGCCATGCGCAGCGCTTCTGAAATACTAACGATACCGAGTGGCTCATTTTCAGGACCGTTGAGGCGAACCTCGGGGGCCATGATTTCACGGTTCAGTCGGTGTGCGCGCTCTTCGCGTTGGCGGCGGTCACGAAAGTTGGTAGCTATGGTGGATTCCTTGATGTGGGCAAGTTAAACGGAAAGACACTGAGTCACAAAACCCAGGGTCAGACGCGACCACGCCGTGCGCCACAACCGCAAGGGCGTTCACCGAACCGTTTGGAAAATCAAACTTTGGATGAAACGTCTGCCGCAATCAGCTTGGAAAAGTCTTCAAGCGGCATGACACCGAGGTCTTTGTTGCCTCGAGCCCGCACAGCCACGGCGCCAACCGCCTTCTCTTTGTCGCCCACGACAAGGATGAAAGGCGGCTTTTGCAACGTGTGCCCTCGTATTTTATACGTTATTTTTTCGTTGCGCAGATCGGTTTCTACCCTAAGCCCTTGATTTTGCAGCGTTTTGGCGATTTCGCGACAGTAATCAGCCTGTGCATCGGTGATGTTGAGCACCACCACCTGCACCGGAGAGAGCCAGGTGGGCAGCGCACCCGCGTGTTGCTCGATCAAGATCCCGATGAAACGCTCCAGACTGCCCACGATGGCTCGGTGCAGCATAACGGGGCGATGGCGGGCACCATCCTCACCCACGTATTCGGCGTCCAGCCGCTCGGGCATGGAGAAGTCCACCTGCATGGTTCCGCACTGCCATTGGCGGCCGATGGCATCCTTCAGCGTGTATTCGATCTTCGGGCCGTAGAAGGCACCATCGCCCGGCGATATTTCAAATTCACAACCTGAGCGGCGCAGGCTTTCCATGAGCGCGTGCTCGGCCTTGTCCCAGCTTTCATCGCTGCCGATCCGGGCATCCGGGCGCGTGGCCACCTTGTAGATGATGTCGGTGAAACCGAAATCTTTGTAGACCTTTTGCAGCAGGGTGGTGTAGGCCACGCACTCGGGCAGGATCATCTCCTCGGTACAAAAAATATGGCCGTCGTCCTGGGTGAAAGCGCGCACCCGCATGATGCCGTGCAGGCCGCCGCTGGGCTCGTTGCGGTGGCACTGGCCAAATTCGCCATAGCGCAGCGGCAGGTCGCGATAGCTCTTGATGCCCTGCTTGAAGATCAAAATATGACCTGGGCAGTTCATGGGCTTCAAGGCGTAGTCGCGCTTTTCACTCTCGGTGGTGAACATGTTGTCGCGGTACTTATCCCAGTGACCGGTTTTCTCCCACAACGAGCGGTCGATGATCTGTGGACCTTTGACCTCTTGGTAACCATTGTCGCGGTAGACACGACGCATGTACTGCTCCACCTCCTGCCACAGCGCCCAGCCTTTGGGATGCCAGAACACGGTGCCGGGCGAATGCTCATCCATGTGGAACAGGTCGAGCTCGCGACCAAGTTTGCGGTGATCGCGCTTTTCGGCTTCTTCCAGCATGGTCAGGTGCTGCTGCAAAGCCTCTTTGCTCGCGAAAGCCACACCGTAGATGCGCTGCAGCATTTCATTGCGGTGGTCGCCACGCCAGTAGGCACCGGCTACTTTCATCAGCTTGAAGTACTTGAGCTTGCCGGTGCTGGGCACGTGCGGGCCGCGACACAGGTCTTCAAAATTGCCTTCGCGATACAGACTCACATCTTCATTGCTCGGAATACTGGCAATGATCTCGGCCTTGTAATGCTCGCCCAGGCCTTTGAAATGCGCCACCGCCTCGTCACGCGGCAACACGCGGCGCGCCACCAGCTCATCTTTGGCTGCCAGCTCGGTCATGCGCTGCTCAATCGCCACCAGGTCCTCTGGTGTGAACGGGCGTTTGTAGGCGAAGTCGTAGAAGAAGCCGTACTCGATCACCGGGCCGATGGTCACCTGCGCTTCGGGAAACAACTGCTTGACCGCGTGCGCCAGAAGGTGCGCGGTCGAGTGCCGGATCACCTCCAAACCGTCCGCGTCCTTCGCAGTGACGATGGAAAGCACGCTGTCGCTGGTGATCTGGTGACTTGTGTCCACCACGCGGTCTCCGATCTTGCCCGCGAGCGCGGCTTTGGCCAGACCGGAGCCGATGGACGCTGCCACTTCGGCCACCGTGACTGGACCGGGGAATTCGCGTTGAGAGCCGTCGGGGAGCGTGATGTGCAACATGGTGAAGAAATCCAGAAAACAAAAAAGCGCGGCAAGGGCCGCGCTGGTGAAATAAGGTCGATGGAGAATCGGGCAGGCGCGAGCTGCAGGCCTTAGCAGGCCAGAAAAAGTTTCTTATGAGTTCGCGGTGTCATAACCAGACTGCCTTTCTCGCTCTTAGTGAGTTGTCTACCCAACGAGTTTCCCACAAAAAAGCCCGCGCCTGGGTAGGGCGCGGGCTGTCAGTCTCCTCAGCCTCGGCGGGCTTTTCTGGATTCAGATCAGTGGAACTGCTCTTCTTCGGTCGAACCGGTCAGCGCTTTCACGCTGGAGGAACCGCCCTGGATCACCGTGGTCACGTCGTCGAAGTAGCCAGCGCCCACTTCCTGCTGGTGCGATACAAAGGTGTAGCCCTTCTCGCGCGCGGCAAATTCCTGCTCCTGCACCATTTCGGTGTAGTGCTTCATGCCTTCGCCTTGGGCGTACGCGTGGGCAAACTGGAAGGTGTTGAACCAGTTGATGTGGATACCGGCCAGCGTGATGAACTGGAATTTGTAACCCAGCGCAGAAAGGTCTTCCTGGAAGGAAGCAATCTGCTTGTCGTTGAGGTTCTTTTTCCAGTTGAAAGATGGCGAGCAGTTGTAGCTCAGCAACTTACCGGGGCAAGCAGCATGCACAGCCTGAGCGAACTCGCGAGCAAAGCCGATATCGGGCACGCCGGTCTCGCACCACACCAAATCGGCGTAGGGCGCGTAAGCCACGCCCCGGCTGATCGACTGCTCCAGGCCGTTTTTCACGCGGTAGAAGCCTTCAGGGGTGCGCTCACCGGTCAGGAACGGCTTGTCGTTGGCGTCGTGGTCGCTGGTGATCAGATTGGCGGCTTCGGCATCGGTGCGGGCCAGGACGATGGTGGACACGCCCATCACGTCGGCGGCAAAACGTGCGGAGATCAGCTTTTCGCATGCTTCGCGTGTGGGCACGAGCACCTTACCACCCATGTGACCGCACTTTTTCACCGCTGCGAGTTGGTCTTCGAAGTGCACACCGGCGGCACCAGCGGCGATCATGTTCTTCATCAACTCAAACGCGTTCAGCACACCACCGAAACCAGCTTCGGCGTCAGCCACGATGGGCAGAAAGTAATCGATGAACTCGCTGTTGCCCGGCTCGATGCCGCGGCCCCACTGGATTTCGTCGGCGCGCTTGAAGGTGTTGTTGATGCGACGCACCATGGTCGGCACCGAGTCATAGGCATAGAGCGACTGGTCGGGGTACATGGTTTCCGACGAGTTGCCGTCGGCGGCGACTTGCCAGCCTGACAGATAGACGGCTTCCAGACCAGCTTTGGCTTGCTGCATGGCTTGACCGGCGGTGATCGCGCCGAAAGCGTTCACATAGCCCTTCTTGGATTCACCGTTGATCTTGTCCCACAGCTTTTCGGCACCGCGTTTGGCGAGCGTTTGCTCGATGTGCATGCTGCCGCGAAGGCGCACGACATCGGCGGCGCTGTAGCCGCGCTTCACACCTTTCCAGCGCGGGTTGCTGGCCCAGTCTTTTTCCAGCGCATCGATCTGTTGCTGGCGGCTAAGTTGTTCGTTGAGGGACTGGGGCATGGAAGCGACTCCTGAGGTTGGTGAGAGAGGGGCGGTTTTAAGAAAAATGCTACGAACCGATGGCTTACTTTAAGTCTTATAGAAGACTATGTACAAATCTTATGTCTTATATAAGACATTTATTTATGCTATATAAATCAATGACTTATATACAATATTTCTCAATGTGAAAATTTTTTTTCTTGCATTGAGAAATTTTGTGGCGGCGCAGCAAAAACAATTTCATATTGTAAAATTCCGATGCTTATGGCGAAAAGTCATCCGGCAGACTCAGCAAAGCGAGCGCGCCACGTGGCTGCGCCACCTTCGGGCATGATTCGCCGCCATGCCAATCCTGCAAGTGTCTCCGTCATCCTCGCTCCAACCCAGTTGGTGGCACTTCGCCTCGCTGGGCCTGAGCATGGCGCTGGTGGGTAGCTATGTCGCTCTGTCCAAGCCACTGGTGCTGGTGTTTCCCATTTTTCTACTGGCCTGGCTTCGGTTTGGCATCGGCGGGTTGGCAATGTGGCGCTGGTTGAAGAAGCCTGCAGACGAGGCCCCCCTGTCCGCACACACACGCCGCCTGCTCTTTCTGGAATCGTTTCTCGGCAACTTCCTGTTTTCGATTTTCATGCTGTTTGGCGTGAGCATGACCACAGCGGTGGGTGCGGGGGTGGTGTTGTCATCGATCCCGGCGGTGGTGGCGCTGTTGAGCTGGTTTTTTTTGCGCGAGCGTATCGGCTGGCGCAGCCTGGGGGGCATCGCATGCGCGGCGATCGGAATCGCCCTCTTCTCTGTTCAGAAAGCCGATTCGCCAGGGCCGTCGGGGGCTGACGCCCTGGGACCCTGGGGGGTGGACCGCGTCTTGCTGGGCAACCTGCTGGTGTTTGCTGCTGTGGTGTGCGAAGCGTCTTACGTGGTGATCGGCAAGCGGCTCACCGACGGCCTGGGTCCGAAGCGCATTTCGGCCATCATCAATCTCTGGGGTTTTGCACTGGTGACGCCCATGGGCCTGTGGGCGGCCTGGCATTTCGACTTTGGTGCCGTCTCAGTCCCGATATGGGGACTTCTGGTGTTCTATGCGCTGGCGGCCAGCATGTGGACCGTGTGGCTGTGGATGACCGGCTTGAAGCGCGTCCCGGCCTCTCAGGCGGGGGTATTCACGGTGATGCTGCCGATAAGTGCGGCGGCGATCGGCGTGATTTTCATGGGGGAACGGTTGAGCGGCTTGCAGATGTTGGCGTTTGCCATTGCGCTGTTCGGCCTGGTGCTGGCGACGTTGCCCGAGCGCCGATCTCGTCTTGCGACGCGCACCTGATCAGGCGCACCACAGCCCGGTGGGATCGGTCACACCCATCCACAGCGCCCAGCCCGAGGTCACCGCCAGCGCCACGCCAGCCAACCGAATGCCCCAAGCACCGGAGCGAGCACCGCGCAGGCGCAACAGCAACCAAGGTCCCGCTGTGAGTGAGATGGAAGTACCGATGGAAAAGAGCGCCATGATGGCCGCGCCCTCCCAAGCATTGGCCGACAAAGACGCCACCAGCAAAGCCGAATACAACAGGCCGCAGGGCATAAGTGCCCAGGCGACGCCCAGGGCTACCGGCGCCTTTTGACCCATGCGGGTGAGCACAGGGCGCGCCTTGCGCCAGACCGATTGGCCCAGTTGGTCGATCCAGGCCGGCTGGCGCGCCTGCCAGATGAGCACCGCGCCCAGCAACAAGGCGGCCACGTGAAACATGGTCCAGACCGGGCGGATCACTGCGGTGTTGGTGCCCAGCCAGGCCAAACCCTGAACCGAGCCAGCGGCAAAGGCGCCGAACAGCGCATAGCCCAGCATGCGGCTGAACTGAAATGTCCACAGCGCTTGGGTGCTGCGCTCGCCCGCCGCACGGCTGATGCCAGCGCAGGCCGCACCACACATGGCCACACAGTGGGGGCCACCAGCGACGCCCATGAAGAGGGCGGTGAGCGCCATTGAGGTTTGCATGTCGCGCAGCCGACGGATCAGCGTGAACGCATCAAATGATTTTGGAGAACCGCGCCCGGTCCTGGTCCACTTGCAGGTTCTTATCAAACACCATGGCGATGGCCCGCACCAGATACCAGCCAGCGGCCGTCACCTTGAGACCGCTGTCGCTGAGCGTTACCAAGCCCTGTTGTTCAAACTCGTGCAATGAATCCAGCTCGCGCGCAAAGTGACTTTTGAAGTCGATCAGGTGCCCAAGCTCAATAGATTCATAGTGCAAGTCGCCTTGGCACATGATGGCCATGATGACCGCACGGCGCAGGATGTCATCGCGGGTGAGCGCGAGACCGCGCACGATCGGCAGCCGACCCTGGTCGAGCGCGTCGTAATATTCATCGAGCGTCTTGGCATTTTGGCTGTAGGTGGCACCAATGCGGCCGATGGCAGAGACACCCAGCGAAATCAAGTCGCAGTCGGGCTGGGTACTGTAGCCTTGGAAGTTGCGGTGCAGTCGCCCTTGGCGCTTGGCCACAGCCAGCGCATCGGTGGGCAGCGCGAAGTGGTCCATACCCACGTACACATAGCCTGCACCGAGCAAGGCGTCCAGCGAGGCCGAGAGCATCGTCAGTTTGTCGCCCCCACTGGGCAGCTCAGCCGAGATGATGCGGCGCTGCGGCTTGAAGCGCGACGGCAGGTGGGCATAGGCGTACAAGGCGATGCGATCGGGTCGCAGCTCGTTCACCTGCACCAGCGTGCGTGCGAAGGACTCTGGGGTTTGCAGCGGTAAACCATAGATCAGATCCACGTTGACCGATTCAAAGCCTATTTTTCGCGCGGCATCCACCAGGGCAAATACCTGCTGGGCGGGTTGCACCCGATGCACCGCTTTTTGCACAGCAGGATCGAAATCCTGCACACCAAAACTCAGACGGTTAAAGCCGAGCCGGGCCAGCGTTTGCAGGCGCTGGTCGGTTACCGTGCGGGGATCCACCTCAATTGAATATTCGCCCCCTGGTACCAACGTGAAGTTGCGCCGGATCATGGTCATCAGATCTTCCAGCTCACCGTCCGACAAAAAAGTCGGTGTACCGCCACCGAGGTGCAACTGCGAAACGTTGGGTCCCTGACCGAAGTGAGCCACCTGCAGCTCGACCTCGCGAGACAGGTAACGCAGGTATTCAGCAGCCCGCTCGTGGTGCTTGGTGATCACCTTGTTGCAGGCACAGTAGTAGCAAACAGACTCGCAGAACGGCACATGCACATAGAGCGAGAGCGGTAGCGCAAGCGAGCCCGCGCGCCGCTGCTCCAGTGCCTGGATATAGTCCTGCTCACCAAACGCCTCAACGAACCGGTCGGCGGTGGGGTACGAGGTGTAGCGAGGTCCGGGAATGTCGAACCGCTTGAGCAGGTCGTTGGGAATGATGTGCGTCACGGGGAAATCTCAAATAGGTGCCCTACTTTGCACGAGCGATACCGCACGCCCTTTGATCTTCGTCAAAGCAAGGTCGGGCTGGCCTGGACGATCGGCACTGCCGACGCAGGGGCGGCAACGATCAGAAGTAACCCCTTTGGGTTAAGCTAATACCGATTTCGGGAAAGCCCCTAACGCCAGCTCTGGCGGATCGAAAGGAAAAAAATGGACGTCCAAACCATCAAGGTGGCTTGCTCTAGTTGCAACCTGCGGGAACTCTGTTTGCCCCTGGGCCTAAGTGCAGACGAGGTCGATAAGCTCGACAGCGTTATTTCCAACCGCCGCCGCATCAAGCGCGGCTCTGTCATCTTCAACACCGGCGACAAATTCACCTCGCTGTATGCGGTGCGCTCTGGATTCTTCAAAACCTGTGTGACCACGGCCGATGGACGCGACCAAGTGACCGGGTTTCAAATGACGGGGGAAATTTTGGGGCTTGACGGGATCGTGAGCGACCACCATTCGTGCGACGCAATCGCCTTGGAAGACGCCGAGGTGTGCGTGATGCCGTTCGACCAGATTGAGGCGCTATCGCGGGAGTTCACCACCCTGCAGCACCATGTGCACAAGATCATGAGCAGAGAGATCGTGCGCGATCATGGTGTGATGCTGCTGCTGGGCAGCATGCGCGCCGAAGAGCGCCTCGCTGCTTTTTTACTCAACTTGGTGAAACGCCTGCACGCTCGGGGGTTTTCACAGTCTGAGCTGATCTTGCGCATGACGCGCGAGGAGATCGGGAGCTACCTGGGCATGAAGCTGGAGACGGTGAGTCGCACTTTTTCCAAGTTTGTCGCAGACGAAATCATCGATGTCAAGCAGCGATACGTGCACATCAAGAACACCGATGGCCTCGAGCAAATTGTGAATCGACCAAGCTGCCACTGACCCGCTGCGCGAGACAGCCTGCGAACAGCCGATGGACAGCGCGGTCAGTCTCGTCAGCAGATGTGCATCGTCAACGTCAGCGGTTCACTTCAAAGGGTGGCATGGCGAGCAACACAGTGAGCGCGTTTGACGCTGTGGTCATGCCCCAGAAAACGAAGAACGTCAGCGTATAAACCGCTTCGCCCGAGAGCGTGACCGGTTGCCCAAACCAATGCAGGGTGGACGGATCAACCACCGCAAACACCACCATCTCCAGCACCGCTGCAACCAAAAAGGCGGGCCAGGCAATCCACATCCAGCGTTGTGACCACATGCTGTGGCGATCGGTGGAAGCACCGACCTTCGGTTGGTGCGGCGAGTCCATCATTTTTCGCCAGGCACCACGGGCGACGCCGCGTGATTGCGCGCTTGGTTCGCTGGCTGCGCGGCCATCAAAGCATCGGTCCTTGCTTGCCCCCGAAGCACCTGTGCGGCTCTCAGCTCTCGCTCGTAGACCTCTTTGTCCAGCACGGGATCCTGGTCCATAGACGAAATGACCACCATGGTGGAAGTGGCCAAAACCCCCAACAGCAGCAACGCTGGAACGAACACCACCTGAGGAATTCGCCACCAAGGAATGTCCTCTCTGTTGGGCTGTGTAGTGAGTGGCGTGTTGCTCATGCGGTATCTCCAAGACGGAACTGGCAAGGGGCTTGTGTGTTCGATGTCAGCGCGGGATGAGGAAAGCAGCTTTCTCAGATACCTCAACCGAATCATCGCCAGCCGAGCGAATAACGAAACGGATCGGATGCGATCCGGTAGCTGCCACATCAGGGGGCACTTGTACCCGCAGCACCGCCGAACGCACCTCAGTGGGCAACACCTCAACCGCTGAATCCGACGCAATGACAATACCGGGCAAACCTGAGACGCTGATGGTGTAACGCTGGGTCTCCTCGGTGGCGTTCATCACCTGCAGGCGGAACACATTTTCAATGCGGCCCTGCCCCACCTGGCGCGCCAGAGCACCTCGGTCGCGGATCACGTCGACCCGCAGCGGCGTGCGCGTGATCAGGCTGACCATGACCGCCAGCGTGATCGCCAGCAAGATACCCGAATAGGCCAACACGCGCGGGCGAAAGGCACGGCGGATCATCTGCACCATGGTCCAGCCCTGAGCCATGCCGTTTTGAGTCGAGTACTTGATCAGTCCCTTTGGGTAACCCACCTTGTCCATCACTTCATCGCAGACATCGATGCAGGCGCCGCAGCCGATGCATTCGTATTGCAGGCCGTTGCGGATATCGATGCCCGTGGGGCACACCTGCACGCACAGGGTGCAAGACACGCAGTCGCCAAGACCCAATGCCGCAGGATCGGCCTTCTTCGATCGGGCACCGCGGGGCTCGCCCCGTTTTTCGTCGTAGGTGACGATCATGGTGTCTTTGTCGAACATCGCGCTCTGAAAGCGCGCATACGGACACATGTATTTGCACACCTGCTCGCGCATAAAGCCGGCGTTGCCGTAGGTGGCAAAGCCGTAGAAGAATATCCAGAATGTCTGCCAAGGGCCGATCGACGCCGCCAGGCTGAGCGACGCGAGCTCGCGAATGGATGTGAAGTAGCCCACAAAGGTGAAACCGGTCCACAGCGCAAACGCAATCCACAGCCCGTGCTTGAGCCATTTCTTGCCCAATTTCGCCGCTGAGCGTTCGGCCTTGTCCAGCCGCATGCGGGCCGAGCGATCGCCTTCCACCTTTTTCTCGATCCAGAGAAAGATTTCGGTGTAGACGGTTTGCGGGCAGGCGTAGCCGCACCACAGACGCCCGGCAACTGCAGTAAACAGAAAAAGCAACAACGCAGAAATCACCAGCAAGCCGGTGAGATAGATGAAATCCTGCGGGTGAAGAACGAGGCTGAAGATATAGAAACGCCGCGTTTCCAGGTCGAACAGCACCGCCTGGCGGGCATTCCACTGGAGCCAAGGCAAGCCATAAAACACCAGTTGGGTGATCCATACCGTGACCCAGCGCCAGTTGGAAAACACCCCCGACACCGAACGGGGATAGATCTTTTCGCTCGACGCGTAAAGAGAGACCAACTCATCGCCGCCATCGCCTCCGCCGCTCGGGGTAACAGGGGGACGGTTGGCGGCTGAGTTGGGTGCGGTGCTCACAGGGAATACGGAAAAGGTGGCCAGGTTAAACAAACAACTGGCCGTCTCTGCTCCTATCAAAGCAGAGCGATCGGCCAAAGGGTCGTCAGTTCGCGGGCTTGTTCGACATGCCCCACACGTAAGCAGCCAACACGTCGATCTGGTCGCTGTTGAGCAGCGCTGCCTGGCCAGGCATGGCATTGTTGATGCCGTTGTTCACCGCACGAATGACGGCCTCTTCGCCCCAGCCGTGCAGCCAGATGCCATCGGTCAGGTTGGGCGCGCCAATGGCGCTCACACCTTTTCCATCGGCGCCATGACAGGCAGCGCAGGAAGCGAACTTCGTCTTCCCCTGCACCGCCCGAACCGGATCGTGCGGGGTATTGGACAGGCTGAGAACGTAGTGGGCAACATTGCGCACATCCTCTGGACTGCCCACCGCCGCAGCCATGGGCGGCATCACGCCGTTGCGTCCGTTGGTGATCACCGCCTTGATGACCTCTGGCGAGCCGCCGCCAAGCCAATCGTTGTCAGTGAGGTTGGGGAAGCCTTTGGCGCCACGGGCGTCTGAACCATGGCACTGAGCACAGTAGTTCATGAACAGACGCTCGCCAATGGCCTTGGCCTGAGGATCTGCGGCAATGGCCTGGGGCGTCATGTCTTTGAACCGGGCATAGATGGGCGCGGTGGCCGCGTCCACCTTGGCCACCTCGGCGGTGTACTGGCCAGTTGAAGACCAGCCCAGCAAGCCCTGGAACTTCCCGAAGGTCGGATACAGCAGCCCATAGACCAGCGCGAAGATCACGGTGATGACGAAAAGATACACCCACCACTTGGGCAGTGGATTGTTCATTTCCTTCAGATCGCCGTCCCACACATGGCCGGTGGTGTTGTCGTGCAGCGTTTCCGCCTTGGTGGTGCCGCTGATCCACAGCAGGACCAAGCAAGCCAGGATGCTAAACAGGGTAAGCCCAGCCACATAGACACCCCAGAATCCGCTGGTGAAGTCACTCATGATGTTTCTCTTTGTACGTTGTCGATTGACTCATCACCGAAAGGCAGGCGGGCGGCTTCGTCAAAGCCGGCTTGGTTTTTTTTGGACCAGGCCCAGACGATGATGCCGATGAAGGTCACCAAGCTGAGCACGGTGACGATGCTGCGCATGTCGTTGATATCCATTGCAATCTCCTGTCTCACTGTGCCGCAGCAGCAGGTTTCACCTGGGCGACCGAGGTGTCGGTTGCAGTCAGACTTTGAGCCGGGGCTTGTGCCGCAGGAGCCGCTGTGAGCGCGCTGCGGTGGATACCCAACACCTGTAAGTAAGCGATCACGGCTTCCATCTCGGTCTGGCCCTTGACAGCTTCCATCGAATCGGCGATTTCTTCATCGGTGTAAGGCGCGCCCATCATGCGCAGAACCTCCATGCGCTTGGGCAGCTCGGTCTCATCGACCACCTTCGTGGCCAGCCACGGGTAGGCGGGCATGTTGGATTCGGGTACCAGATCGCGTGGGTTGGTCAGGTGGATGCGGTGCCATTCGTCGCTGTAACGACCACCCACGCGGTGCAGATCAGGGCCGGTGCGCTTGCTGCCCCACTGGAACGGGCGGTCGTAGACAAACTCGCCCGCCACCGAATAAGGCCCATACCGCAGCGTCTCGGCTTGAAAGGGACGGATCATCTGCGAGTGGCAGTTGTAGCAACCTTCACTCACGTACACATCACGTCCGGCCAGCTGCAGGGGTGAATAAGGCTTGAGGCCTTCGATCGGCTGCGTGGTGGATTTCTGGAAGAACAGGGGCACGATTTCCACCAGACCACCAACGGCCACCACGAGCGTGATGAGCACGATCATGAGGAAGTTGTTGGTCTCGATCCGGGCGTGACCGACAGGCTTTTTTTCTGGGTTTGACATGGCACTGACTCCTTACGCGTGGGCCGGATTGACAGCAAGAACCGGGACACCGACAACACGGCCTTGGCGCATGGTCATCACCATGTTCCACAACATGATCAGCATGCCGCTCAGGTAGAGCAAGCCACCGACAAGGCGAATCACGTAGAACGGATACGTGGCTTTGACCGATTCGACGAAGGTGTAGGTGAGGCTGCCGTCGGGGTTGACCGAACGCCACATCAGGCCCTGCATCACACCGGCGATCCACATGGCGGCGATGTAGAGCACGATGCCGATGGTGGCAACCCAGAAGTGCATCTCGATGGCGGGCACCGAATACATCTTTTTCTGGCCGTACAGCCGCGGGATCATGTAGTAGAGCGATCCCATCGTGACCAGGCCGACCCAGCCGAGGGCGCCGGAATGCACGTGGCCCACGGTCCAGTCGGTGTAGTGAGACAGCGCGTTGACAGTCTTGATGGACATCATCGGGCCTTCGAAGGTGGACATGCCGTAGAACGACAGCGACACGATCAGGAAGCGCAGGATGGGGTCGTCACGCAGCTTGTGCCACGCACCCGACAAGGTCATGATGCCGTTGATCATGCCGCCCCAGCTGGGGGCCAGCAGGATCAGGGAGAAGACCATGCCGACCGATTGCGTCCAGTCGGGCAGCGCGGTGTAGTGCAGGTGATGTGGACCCGCCCACATGTAGGTGAAGATCAGCGCCCAGAAGTGGACGATGGACAGGCGGTATGAATAGACAGGGCGCTCAGCCTGCTTGGGGATGAAGTAATACATCATCCCAAGGAAGGCGGCGGTGAGAAAGAAACCTACCGCGTTGTGGCCATACCACCATTGAATCATGGCGTCTTGCACACCAGCATAGGCCGAGTACGAGTGCGTCATGCTGGTCGGGATCGCCAGGTTGTTGACGATGTGCAGCAGGGCGATGGTGATGATATAGGCGCCAAAAAACCAGTTCGCCACATAGATGTGGCGCACCTTGCGAATGCCCACAGTGCCGAAAAATACCACCGCATAAGCGACCCAGACCACGGCAATCAGCAGATCGATCGGCCAGATCATCTCGGCGTATTCCTTGCTCTGCGTGAGGCCCATGGGGTAGGTGATCACCACCGAAAGGATGATGGCGTTCCACCCCCAGAACGTGAACCATGCCAGCTTGCCTGCAAACAGCTTGGTGTGGCAGGTACGCTGCACCACGTAGTAGCTGGCCGCAAACAAGGCCGAACCACCAAATGCAAAGATCACTGCACTGGTGTGCAGCGGGCGCAGTCGGCTGTAGACCAGCCATTCCACGCCCATGTTGAGCTCGGGCCAGGCAAGCTGGGCCGCGATGATCACGCCGACCAACATACCCACCACGCCGTAGATCACGGACATGACGGCAAAGCCGCGCACCACCCCATCGTCGTAGACCGCCGATTGACTGGTCCTTGTGGTCGCTACAGCCGGCTGGCTGATCCCTGTTGTCGCTGACATGAATGAACTCCTCGTGAATGTCACTGAGAGGAGTGTCACCAACTGTGTCAGTGACCGACTTGACTTAAGTCAATCGCGATCCAATATGCGGTCGCCTTCGCGCTCGATGTTGTCGAACTGACCCGCCTGGAGGGCCCACCAGAACAGGCCGATCACCAGAAACACCAACACGATGGAAACAGGGATGAGGAGGTAGAGGATGTCCAAGGAGGTTTCCAGTCATCAAGTTGCAGCAGGTCAGGCAACTGCCAGGATGACGCCGACATCGTCGGTGTGTTGCGCGGGCAGTTTGCTAGCCAGCCGCAGGGCATTGAGGATCACCAGCAGCGAGCTGCCCGCCATGCCCAGCCCGGCCAGCCAGGGCGGCATGTAGCCCAGCAGCGCCAGCGGCACACAGACGCCGTTGTAAGCCGCAGCCCACAGCAGGTTCTGACGCACGATGCGCATGGTGTCGCGGGCCAGCGTGAGGGTGTGCACCACGTCCATCACCCGACCGCCCTGGATCACATAGTCCGACTGTGCCTGCGCCAGCGGCGCGGCGTGACCCAGCGCGAATGAGGTGTCGGCGCGCGCCAGCACCGGGCCGTCGTTCAGGCCATCGCCCACCATGGCCGGGCGCAGCCCACGGCCTTGCAAAGCGATCACCTCGGCCAGCTTTTGCTCCGGGCTCGCGCCAGCAATCACATGGTCCACGCCCACCGCATGGCCCACTTGCTGGGCGGCGGCTGGTCGGTCACCCGACAGCAACCAGGTCTGCACACCCAGCGCGCGCAACGCGCTCACCGCGTCTTTGGCGTCTGCGCGCACACCCTCTTCCAGGTGGATGGTGGCCAGCCAGCCACGCTCGTCCGCCAGATAGGCGCGAGGCTCATCGCCGTCTTCCTTGTCGGCACGCTCCGCGCTCAGGCCGCAGAACGCAGCGGATCCGAGTTTCACCCAGCCACCGTCCACCCGATCGGCCTGCATGCCCTGTCCGGCCTGTTCCCGCAGCGATGTCAGCTCGGGCACCACAACGCTTGCGCCCTGCTGCTGCGCAGCCTGCACAATGCTGCGCGACACGGGGTGCAGCGAGCCAGCCGCCAGAACGGCCGCCAGCGCCAGCGCCTGCGCCTCCGAACTGCCCGCGCGAACCCCCACGGATGACACCGCCAGCTGATCGTGGGTGAGGGTGCCGGTCTTGTCGAACACCACCGCATCGATCCCGGCCAGCGTCTCGAAGGCCTGTAGCCGGCGCACCAGAATGCCGCGCCGCGCCAGTGCACCCGCAGAGCTCAGCATGGCCGATGGCGTGGCCAGCGAGAGCGCACAAGGACAGGTGACGATGAGCACCGCCACCGCGACCGACAGTGCCTTGGTGTGGTCGATCTGCCACCAGTACCAGAACGCCACCGCAGCGGCCAGCAGCACCAGCACCAGAAACGGCGCGGCGATGCGGTCGGCAAGAATCGCCAGGCGTGGCTTTTCGGTCGACGCTTTTTCCATCAGCGC
>JBLIJY010000003.1:0-20283 GCA_047636095.1 Hydrogenophaga sp.
ATGACCCATGCGGGAGCAAGGAGGGACCGGCTTGGCCAAGTCCCAAGCGCCGGCCGCTTGAAGCGTTGGCGCGCAGCCCGGCGGGCGTGGTCTTTACTTGACGGTGTAGAGCTTGTCGAACTGCCCACCGTCGTTGAAGTGCACCTTTTGCGCCTCGCCCAGCGAACCGAAATACTCGTTGACTGTGAACAACTTGATCGGCTTGAACACGGCAGCGTATTTCTTGAGCACCGCCTCGTTGCGCGGGCGAATGTTGTGCTTGGCCGCGATCTCCTGGCCCTCGGGGCTGTAAAGAAAATCGAGGTAGGCCTTCGCCTCGGCAGCGGTGCCTTTTTTGTTCACTGTGCGCTCGACGATGGCCACCGGGTTCTCGGCCACGATGGACGCGCTGGGGTGGATCGCGTCGACCCGGCCTTTGCCGAATTCGGTGTCCACCGACACCACTTCCGACTCAAACGTCACCAGCACATCGCCAATGTTGCGCTGCAGAAAGATACCGGTGGCATCCCGCCCACCGCGCGCCAGCACCGGCACGTTTTTGTAAAGCTTGCCCACGAAGTCCAGCGCGTCGGCATCGCTGCCGCCCTTGCTGCGCACATAGCCCCAGGCGGCCAGGTAGGCCATGCGGCCATTGCCGCCGGTCTTGGGGTTGACCACGATCACCTGCACGCCGGGCTTGATGAGGTCGTCCCAGTCTTTGATGCCCTTGGGGTTGCCGTTGCGCACCAGGAACAGCATGGTGGAGCTGGTGGGCGCCGCGTTGTTCGGGAATTTTTGGCGCCAATCGGTGCTGACAACCCCTTTGCTGGCCAGAAAATCGACGTCGGTGGTGGTGTTGAAGGTGACCACATCGGCCTCCAGGCCGTCGGCCACAGCGCGCGCCTGGGCACTCGATCCGGCGTGGGACTGATCCACCTTGATGTCTTTGCCGGTGGTTTTCTTGTATTGCGCGGCAAACGCGACGTTGACTTCTTTGTAGAACTCGCGCGCCACGTCGTAGGACACATTGAGCAGGCTGGCTTGGGCAGGGGCGGCAGAAGCAGCAGCCAGCGCGACAGCGCCAATCACAAGCCGGAGGGTGATTTTCATGGTGTTCAGTTTGTGTTCGAGGGAATGCGTCGCATCGTAGGGATGCGCACCCTCTTCTCAAACGAATTTGTTTTTGGTTTTATATGCCTGAGACGCATATGGGCCAAGCTGCGGGCGGCGCTGCTTGGCTTCGGCGGTTTTGACCCAACTGGCTTAGGTGCGCGCAGCGTGCCGCTCCGGTTCAACACGCCAAGCCATCTCCCCGCTCAGGCGCGCGGACGCTTGAGTGCATGGAGCGCCGCTTCCAGCTTCTCCAAGCCACCCGATGTGTCGATCAATTTGCCGTTGAGGATGAAGGCGGGGGTGGTGTGCAGGTTGCTCAGCTTGGCGGCGCGGCGGTGTTCCTGCACCCGTTGCGTGTAGATGCGGTCGGCCATTTCGGCATGGAAGCGGGTCATGTCCAGGCCGATGGACTGGGCGTTTTTCGTCAGGTCGACCAAGCTCAGGTGGTTCGGCGCGCCAAACAGCAGGCGGTGCATTTCCCAGAACTTGCCCTGGGCTGCCGCCGCCTCAGCCGCCTCAGCGGCGAGCTCTGAATGCGGGTGCAGCTCCAGATGCGGCAGGTGCCGAAACACAAAGCGCAGCTGCGGGCCGAAGGTGTCCACCAGGTGGCGCACCTTGGGCTCCGCTTCGGCGGAATAAGTGCACTGGTAGTCGCCGTATTCGAGCAAGGTGAAGCGCGCGTCTGCATCACCGAGCGCGTGGTCGTCTGCGGTGAGGCCAGTCGGGTGGACGCCGGCAATGGGGGCAGGTTGGGGGTGCATGGGCGTACTCCAATTCGGGGTGGACCATCTTTGCGGCGAATGCGCGCCAAGTCTGTGTCTTGGCCCACACAGGGACAAGCCGCAGCGCAGCCAACCCGATTTTTGGGCGTCGAATAGCGCCCGCCCGCCATCCCAACGGTGCGGACGAGCCGGTGGCGCTCATTTGCTGCGGGTGTAGATCTGGTCGAAGGTGCCGCCGTCGGCAAAGTGCACCTTGGCCGCTTGGTCCCAGCCGCCGAAGGCTTCCTGAATTCTGAACAGGTTGAGTTTGGGCAGTTGCTTGGCGTACTTGGCACGCGCATTGGCCGAGGTCGGACGGTAGAAGTGCTTGCCGATGATGTCCTGCGCTTCCTCGGAATAGAGATATTCCAGGTAGGTCTGGGCCACGGCGCGGGTGCCTCGTTTGTCCACGCTTTTGTCAACAAGGGTCACAGCCGGCTCGGCCAGGATGGAGAGCGACGGGTGGACAAAATCGATCTTGTTGCCAAACTCCTTCTCCAGCAGGTAGGCCTCGTTTTCCCAAGACAGGAACACGTCGCCCGGGTTGCGCTGCGCGAAGGTGACGGACGAGCCGCGTGCACCAGCGTCGAGCACCGGCACGTTCTCAAAGAGCCTCTTGACGAACGCCTGGGCCTTGGCGTCACTGCCGTACTTGCGCTTGGCAAATTCCCAGGCAGCCAGGTAGATCCAACGGGCGCCGCCCGAGGTCTTGGGGTTGGGGGTGATGGCCTTCACGTCGGGGCGGATCGGGTCGTCCCAGTCTTTGATGTTTTTCGGGTTGCCAGCTCGCGTCACCAACACGATGGTGGAGGTGTAGGGCGAGCTGTTCAGCGGCAGGCGTTTCTGCCAGTCCTTGGGGATCCAGCCACCGTTGTTGTGCAGCGCATCGGTGTCGCCGGCCAGGGCGAGGGTGGCCACGTCGGCCTCGAGCCCGTCGATGATGGAGCGGGTCTGCTTGCCCGAGCCGCCATGGCTTTGTTTGATGGTCACATCCTGACCGGTCTTGGCCTTCCAGTGTTTGGCGAAAGCGACGTTGTATTCGACGTACAGCTCACGGGTTGGGTCGTAGGACACATTGAGCAGCGTGACCGGGGCGGGCTGCGCCTGGGTGTTCAGGGCGGTGGCGGCCAGGGTGCTGGCAAGCACGGCTTTGACGAACGAGCGGCGGGTTTTCCCGGGGCTTTCTTCGACGTGGAGAGAACGGGAAAGCGCATCATGAAACCGGCTCTTAAAAACTGGAACGTGTATTTATTAGGTTGCTTATTGCTGCTGGTTCTTATGAGGTGGGTGCAGCATGCGGACCTAGATTCATGCATACCGCTGGTGGCTGGGTTTGCCTTGCCGTGGCGCACCCCGTTGAGCGAATGCGCGGTGCCAAGCCATGGCCTCGCTACAAGGCCCCGCTGCTCGGCTCCAGCGCCGCGCTGCGGCACACTGCAATCCCTATGGCCGCGCCCTCCTCAGACCTCATCGTCGCCCGCCCCGAAGGCTTGTATTGCCCAGCGGGCGACTTCTACATAGACCCCTGGCGCCCAGTAGACCGCGCGGTGATCACGCACGGCCATTCGGACCACGCGCGACCGGGCCACGCCCACTATTTGGCGCACACCCTGAGCGAGGGCACGTTGCGCCAGCGACTCGGGGCCAACATCGCGCTGCAGACGCTGGACTACGGCGAGGCGATCGTCCACCACGGTGTGCGCCTGTCGCTGCACCCGGCCGGCCATGTGCTGGGCTCGGCGCAGGTGCGCCTCGAACATGGCGGTCGGGTGTGGGTGGCCTCGGGCGACTACAAGACCGAGGCCGACGGCACCTGCGCGCCATTCGAGCCGGTGCGCTGCGACACCTTCATCACCGAATCGACCTTTGGCCTGCCGATCTACCGCTGGCCAACCCAGGCTGTTTTGTTCGATGAGATCAACGCCTGGTGGCGGCGCAACGCAGAAGAAGGCCGCGCCTCGGTGTTGCTCTGCTACGCGTTTGGCAAGGCGCAGCGGGTGCTCAGCGGGGTGGACGCGAGCATCGGGCCGATCGTGGTGCACGGCGCGGTGGAGCCGCTGAACGCGGTGTACCGCGCGGCCGGCGTGGCGCTGCCCGAGACGCACCGGGTGAGCGACACCACGCTCGACAAAGCCGCGCTCAAGCGCGCGCTGGTGCTCGCGCCGCCCTCCGCCCAAGGCACGCCGTGGATGAAGCGCTTCGGCGCCGATGCGTCCGATGCGTTTGCCAGCGGCTGGATGCAGGTGCGCGGGCGGCGCCGGCGGCGCGGCGTGGACCGCGGCTTTGTGATGTCCGACCACGCCGACTGGCCCGGTTTGATGAGCGCCATTGGCGGCACCGGCGCCGAGCACATCCGCGTGACGCATGGCAGCGTGCCGGTGCTGGTGCGTTGGCTGACCGAGCAGGGCCTGGACGCGCAGGCGTTTGAGACCGAGTACGGCGCAGACGATGTGAGCGATGTGGGTGCGGGTGCCGAGACCAGCGCGCCGAACGCGCCTGAGAATCGCGCTGAAGCCAGCGAAGAGAGTGGGTTGCTGCCGCAGGAGGAGCAGCAGACCCGTGCGCCCGCAGGTGGCGCAGCGTGAAGCGCTTCGCCACCCTCTACCGCGAGCTCGACGCCAGCACCGCCACGCGCGAAAAGCAGTCCGCCCTGCTGCGCTACCTGCAAGCCGCGCCGCCGGCCGACGCGGCGTGGGCGGTGTACTTCCTGGCGGGCGGCAAGCCGCGCCAGACCGTGCCCACGCGCCAGTTGCGCGAACTGGCGCAACAGGTGGCGGGGCTCACCGAGTGGCTGTTTGACGAGAGCTACCAAACCGTGGGGGACCTGGCCGAAACAGTGGCGCTGCTGCTGCCGCCCGCCAGCGCCCCGGTGGAGCGCGGCCTGGCCGACTGGCTGGTGCAACACCTGCTGCCGCTGCGTGGCATGCCACCCGAGCCGCAGGCCCAAGCGCTTCGCGCGCAGTGGGACACCGTGCCCGACGACCAGCGCTTCGTGTATTTCAAACTCATCACGGGCGGCTTTCGGGTGGGCGTGTCCCGGTTGCAGGTGACGCAGGCGCTGGCGGTGCTGGCGGGCGTCGATGCCACGCGCGTGGCGCAGCGGCTCATGGGTTACACAGCGATCGGTCGCCTGCCGTTGGCTGCCGATTACCTGGCGCTGGTCGCGCCGGAATCCGCCACCGAATCGGAGCCGGCCCGCAGCGGCCAGCCCTACCCTTTCTTCCTCGCCCACCCTTTCAACGAGCCAGTGGAGCGCTTCGACGAACTGCTGGGCACGCCGTCAGACTGGCAGGTGGAATGGAAATGGGACGGCATCCGCGCCCAGCTGGTGCAGCGCGGCGGCCAGGTCTGGCTGTGGTCGCGCGGGGAAGAGCTGATCACCGACCGCTTTCCCGAGCTCGCCGCGCTGGGCGAAGCGCTGCCCGATGGTACGGTGCTGGACGGTGAGATCGTGGTCTGGCGGGAAGATCGCCCACAGCCATTTGCCGAGCTGCAAAAACGCATTGGCCGCAAGACGCTGGGCGCCAAGCTGCTGCGCGATTTGCCGGTCGTGCTGCTGGCTTACGACCTGCTGGAACACAGCGGACTGGATCTGCGACAGAGCCCGCTGCACACGCGCCGCGCGGCGCTGGACGCGCTGCTGCAGCAACTCAACCACCCGCGGTTGCAGGTGAGCCCGGCGCTGGTCGGCGAGCAGTGGAGCGACCTGGCCAACCTGCGCGAGCAAGCGCGCGCGCGCGGCACCGAGGGCTTCATGCTCAAGCAACGCGACAGCGCTTACGGCGTGGGGCGCACCAAGGCGGCCGGCACCTGGTGGAAATGGAAGATCGACCCGATGAGCATCGACGCGGTGCTCATCTACGCGCAACGCGGCCACGGCCGGCGCGCCAGCCTCTACAGCGACTACACCTTTGCGGTGTGGGACGCACCGCCCGAACAGGCCGAGCGAAAACTCGTGCCCTTCGCCAAGGCCTATTCCGGCCTGACCGATGCCGAGATGGCCCAGGTGGACGCCATCATCCGCAAGACCACGCTGGAGAGTTTCGGCCCGGTGCGCAGCGTGCGGCCCACGCTGGTGTTCGAACTGGGTTTCGAGGGCATCGGTCGCAGCCCACGCCACAAGAGCGGCATTGCGGTGCGCTTCCCGCGCATGCTGCGCTGGCGCGAAGACAAGCCTGTGGCCGAGGCCGACACGCTGCAAACGCTGGCCGCGTTGCTGCCCGGCGCCAACGCATGAGCCCACGCAAAAATCCGATGCAGCCCGGCGCCAGCGCCTGGCTGGCCACGCGCGGCTGGAAGTCGTTTGCATTCCAGCGCGAAGTCTGGGCCGCGATGGCCGCGGGCGAAAGCGGCCTGCTGCACGCCACCACCGGCGCGGGCAAGACCTACGCGGTCTGGCTCGGCGCGCTGCAGGCGCTGGCCGATGCGGGCAGCGGCAACACCAAAACCAAAGCGCCGCTGTCGGTGCTGTGGATCACCCCCATGCGCGCGCTCGCCGCCGACACGCTGCGCGCACTGCAAGAACCGTTGCCCGATCTGGCGCCCCACTGGAGCGTAGCCACGCGCACCGGCGACACCACCAGCGGCCAGCGCACGGCGCAAAACAAGCGCCTGCCCAGTGCGCTGATCACCACGCCCGAGAGCCTGAGCCTGCTGCTCTCGCGTGCCGATGCCAGGGCAACGCTTGGCGGTGTGCGCGTGGTGGTGGTGGACGAGTGGCACGAACTGCTGGGCAACAAACGCGGCGTGCAGTTGCAACTGGCGCTGGCGCGGCTCAAACGCTGGCAGCCCGGCCTGATGGTCTGGGGCATGTCGGCCACGCTGGGCAACCTGGCGCAGGCACGGCACGCCTTGCTCGGCCCGCAGCAAACGGGGCGGCTGGTGCAGGGGCAGACACCCAAGACCTTGGTCATAGACACCTTGATTCCGCCCCGCGCCGAGCGCTTCCCCTGGGCCGGCCACCTGGGTCTGGCCATGCTGCCTCAGGTGGTCAGCGAGATCGAGGACAGCGGCAGCACGCTGGTGTTCACCAACACCCGCGCGCAGTCTGAGCTTTGGTACCAGGCGCTGCTGCAGGCCCGGCCCGACTGGGCGGGCCTGATCGCGCTGCACCACGGCTCGCTGGACCGCTCGGTGCGCGACTGGGTCGAGACCAGCTTGAAGGGCGGCGCATTGCGCGCGGTGGTCTGCACCAGCAGCCTGGATCTGGGCGTGGACTTTTTGCCGGTGGAGCGCGTGTTGCAGATCGGTTCACCCAAAGGCATCGCCCGCCTGCTGCAGCGCGCTGGCCGCTCGGGCCATGCGCCCGGACGGGCGTCGCGCATCACCCTGGTGCCCACGCACAGCCTGGAGCTGATCGAAGGCGCGGCGGTGCGCGCGGCGGTGCAAGCCGGCCAGATCGAGGCGCGCGAGCCGCCGCAGCAACCGCTGGACGTGCTGGTGCAGCACCTGGTGACGGTGGCGCTGGGCGGTGGCTTCGTGCCCGACGAACTGCTGCCCGAGGTGCGCAGCACCGCCGCCTACGCCGACCTCTCCCTGGAGGCCTGGCAGTGGTGTCTGGACTTTGTCTCGCAAGGCGGTGCCTCGCTCAAAGCCTACCCCGACTACCACCGCGTGCGGCCCGACGAGAGCGGCGTCTGGCGCGTGCCCGACGCGCGGCTGGCCCGCCGCCACCGCGCC
Organism: Hydrogenophaga sp.; assembly: GCA_047636095.1. GTDB lineage: Bacteria > Pseudomonadota > Gammaproteobacteria > Burkholderiales > Burkholderiaceae_C > Hydrogenophaga. Next base: position 7,533 of record JBLIJY010000003.1, read on the forward strand.
AACATCGGCACCATCGTGAGCGACGCCAGCATGGTCGTGCAGTACCTCGGGGGTGCGAAGCTGGGCACTGTCGAGGAAAGCTTTGCCGCGCGACTCAAGCCCAAAGACTGCTTCCTGTTCGGCGGCCGGCTGCTGGAGCTGGTGCGCGTGCAAGACATGACGGCCTGGGTGAAACGCGCCAGCGGCAAGCGGCCGGCGGTGCCGCGCTGGAACGGCGGGCGCATGCAGCTGTCCAGCGCATTGGCCGATGCGGTGGTCGAACAGCTGGCCAGCGCAGCGAGCGGCGTTTTCAACAGCCCCGAGCTGCAAGCCGCGCAAGCCATGCTGGCGGTACAACGCGAGTGGTCTGCCCTGCCCACCCCGCAGACGCTGCTGGCCGAGACGCTGACATCGCGCGAAGGCTCGCACCTGTTTCTCTACCCCTTCGCCGGCCGCCACGTTCACCTGGGTCTGGCCAGCCTGCTCGCCTGGCGGGTGGCACAACACGCGCCACGCACCTTCTCCATGGCGGTCAACGACTACGGCTTGGAGTTGCTGTGTGCCGATGCGGTGGACTGGCCCGCGCTGCTGCCCGCCCTGCTTGCTGAGCCGCCCAGCCCAGAAGATTTGCTGGTGGAGGTGCTCGCCAGCCTCAACGCCAGCGAGCTGGCGCAGCGGCGATTTCGCGAAATCGCCCGCGTCGCAGGGCTGATCTTCCAGAGCCATCCGGGCGAGGCGCGCAGCAGCAAGCAGCTGCAGGCGTCGTCTTCGCTGTTCTGGGAGGTGTTCAAAAAGTACGACCCCGGCAACCGGCTGCTGCACCAGGCCGAGGCCGAGTTGTTGCAGCTGGAGCTTGACACCACCCGCCTACGCAGCAGCCTGGCGCGCATGGCCAGCCAGACGCTGGTGGTCAAGCCACTCAAGCGCCCCGCCCCGTTTGCCTTTCCGCTGCTGGTCGAGCGGCTGCGCGAGACGCTGAGCAACGAAAAACTGGCCGACCGGATTGCGCGCATGGTGGCGCAGCTGGAAAAGGCGGCAGGCAAATGGGTGGCTGAATCGACGGGCGAAGCAGCGGATGGATCAACGGGCAACGTGGCAAATTCACCCGCGGCCAGTGCGGTGCTGCAAACCCTGGCGCATGGGCGCGACGCACTGGCAGACGGCGCTTCGCGGCGACCCCGGCGCGAGCGCAAACCGTCTCGGCCTTTGCCACCGCTTTGACCCCAACCATCCCAGCTCGCACCAGTTCGCACCCACTCGCGCCATTTCACCCGCATGACGATAGACACCACCACCCACGCCACCGTGCACTGGGCAAAAGAAACCCTGCACCTGCTGCCCGAACACGCCCTCTGGTGGCCCGCGACGAAAACCCTGTTCATCGCCGACCTGCACCTCGGCAAAGCCGCCACCTACCGCCAGCTCGGCCAGCCCGTGCCCGCTGGCAGCACACAAGACAACCTGCAGCGCCTGGCCGCGCTGATCCAGCAGCACAGCGTGCAACATCTCGTCTTTCTGGGCGACTTCCTGCACGCCGCCACCAGCCGCACCCCCGAGCTGCTGCAAGCGCTGCAAACCTGGCGCCAGCAACACCCTGCGGTACGCATGACGCTGGTGCGCGGCAACCACGACAGCCGCGCCGGCGACCCGCCAGCCCAGGCCCAGATCGCGGTGGTCGACGAGCCGTGGCCGATCGGCCCGTTCGCCGCCTGCCATCATCCACAAAGCCACCCCACCCATTTCGTGCTCGCCGGTCACGACCACCCGGTGCTGCACCTGCGCGGCCCCGCGCGCGACCGGCTGCGCTTGCCCTGCTTCGTCAGCGATGCCGCGCAGGCCACCTTGCCCGCCTTTGGCGCATTCACCGGCGGCCACCCCGTGACTGCTGCACCCGGCAGGCGCTTTCATGCGGTTGGCGGAGATCGGGTCTGGGCGGTACCGGCGTTTTTCACCCAGCGCGCGGGCGCATCCCAGCCCAGTGATCTGACACAACTGTTGAAACAGGTGCAAGACCGCGCGCAACTGCCGGGTGATGAGCTGGCTGACTAAAGGTCGTTGTGCGATGCGGTTTGGCTCTTGGCGTACTGGGCAAGGCCAGCCTGCCGGTCTTCGCCGTGACTTGCGACGGCATAGCCAGTGAGCACGGCAGCGCATACCGGTGAACTGATGGAGACGAATCGCGATGCGAAAGACTAAATTTCCGATCCTCGCCGCCGTGCACGACACGGCCAAAGGGCTGCACGCCGCGGGCGTAATGGATCAGATCACATTACGTAAATTCGACCAGCTGTGCTTGCCACCGGTCGAACCGCTACAGCCTGAGCAAATCAAACACATCCGCTAAACGACGCGGGTCAGCCAGGCTGTCTTTGCCCGTCTGCTGAACACCAGCTTGTCGACGGCAAAAAAGTGGGAAATCGGGTGTAAGAAGCCGACAGGCACCGCGCTGAAGCTGCTGCATTTGGTGCAAAAGCGTGGCCTTGAAGCCGTTGCGTGAGCGCAGGCGGCATCAGGCTGCTGTACCGCGACAGGGACACCTCAGGAAGGGGAGTACCAAGCGCTAGCCGCGAATCTGGTGGACAAGGGTGAGGCTCTTTGTCACCTGTCGGCCAGGAGCGGCCATTAACGGACGGCCGGTTTGAAGCAAGTCAGTTGATGAGATGGACGCACTTGATCGACCGGGTGTACGAAACTGAGATCGATCGTTTCTCGCCCTGCGGCACAGGTGAGCTCATGATCATCAAAGTCATCCCGGTTGCGTGCGATCGGGTGCGGCGTATCGCGTCGGCGCGACGCTATTGACCCAGGGCGAACCCAGAAGTGGCGGCAGCGGGCGCAGCCGGTGAACGATTCAAGAGCGCGACATCGGCAAACACAGCGCCGACGCTGCGACATCGAGACGCTCACGGCTATTTCTGACCCGTCCTGGGGCGACCTCGCGCCTTGCAGTGGGAGTTTTACCCTCCAATGGACTGATCCAGATCAATGCACTGGGCGATACAGTGTTGCAAACTGAACGTTCACAACACTGGAGACGCACGATGATCACAAGACAGACACTGTTGGTAGCCGGGCTGGCCCTGGTGCTCAGCGCATGCAGCTACCCGGGCAGCATGGGCCGGGGAAGTGGCCCCGGCACCATGGGCGGCGGACCCGCGATGATGGGCAGCAGTCCAAGCGGCGGCATGTTAGGCGGCGGCTACGGCATGGGCATGGGCATGGGCATGGGCATGATGGGGTCGCCCGGGGCTATGGGTTGGGGATTAGAGCTACTCGACCTCAGCGCCGATCAGCGCGCCCGCATCGCCGCCATTCACGACGAACTGCAACAGCGCCACTGGACATCGATGCAAGCGATGCACGCCGAGAGTGGCCCGATGTCGGCCTGGACCGACGAAGCCGCTCAGCACCAACGCTTCGGGCAGATGAGCGCACTGCACAAGCAGGTGTTCGACGCCCACCTGGAGGCTCGACGCCGCATCCTGGAGGTGCTGACGCCTGTACAACGCCAGCAGCTGACAACCGGGAAGCCGGGGAGTTAACCATGTGGGGACACATGGACGGATGGGGTCTAGGCTGGGGCTGGTTCGCCGCAGGTCATATGCTCTTGTGGGTCTTCGGCGTTGTGGCGCTGATCGCCCTGCTGCGCTGGGTGATCCAGCGTGGTGGGCAGGGTCCGGCAGCGCCGCCGGACCGCGCGCTGGATCTTCTGCGCGAGCGCTTCGCGCGAGGCGAAATCGACGAGGCCGAGTTTGAGGCGCACAGGCGCACGCTGGGCAGTTGAGCGCGCGCCTTGACTGCAGTGGTGCCTGGCCGTTGCGGCCTGCATGAGGATGCGGTGCGAAACATGAGACTGGCAGCAGCTCGAACAACTTTGCCAACACATAACTGTGCCAGCCATGCCAGGAGAACAGATGCAGCGCAGCAGTCCACGCGTCCGAGGTGCGATTTCAATTTCTGCTCTCGGAGAGTCCGTTAGCGATTTTCGCTGGCAGATGTGGGTCGAGACCACCAGTTCGTCCACGGCGTGAGCGGTCATTCCTGAGCTTTGCGCTTGTCGCCCTTACCGAGCGACCGGTCCAGATGGTGCAGCGGTCGCTTGAGAGCCGCCATATTGAACGACCGGTTTGCGGCGTCTCGAAACAGCCCAGTGGTCAAATTCGAATGTCCGGACCCAGCCTTTATGTAGAGCTCTACATAAAGGCTGTTATGCACAGGTCCCAGTTATGAACAGTTGCCGAAGGCGATCGAGCTGAGTGCTTGGATTCGCCTATGCCACTGACAGCGGCGGTCTTCGTGATCTGGACATAAGCCCGGGGCCAACACAAGACTGGTGATCTCACAACTGGAGATCACCATGGATTCAATCCGTTCGCTACACCCGTTGGCCAGGGCCTGGTTACTTGACGGCCCGCTGTCACCATATGTCGATGCGTTCGAGGCGTTGATGGCACGAGGCCGGTACGCCGAGGGCACCGTGCCAACGGACCTGCGAGCGTTGGCGCACTTTGCCCATTGGATGACACGGTGTCGGCTTTCTGCCGATCAGATTGACGAGTCGCTCGTCGAGTTGTTCCTGGATTCGCACGTGCCGAGATGCGATTGCCATGCCTCGGCGTTGCGTAGCCATGGCGACTTGCGTGCCAGCCTCGCGCACTTGTTGGCGCTGCTGCGTGAGCAGCATGTCATCGTGGAGCTGCCCGGTCCCAGTGGCCCCATCGCGGAGGAATTGCACCGCTACAACGTGCATATGCGCGACGCCCGTGGTCTTGGTGTCGGCACGCGCAAAGGTCGCCTGGCGATCATAGGCAGGCTGTTGCAATGCAAATTCGCCGGTACCGCCATCGCGATTGGAGAGTTGCAGCCAGAAGACGTTCGCGGCTTCATTGCCACTGAATTGACACGGGTGAACAGCGTGTCCCACGCCAGCGCGCTGGCTGCTGCACTGCGAGCCTACTTCCGCTATCGCGCCACCTGCGGCGATGCCTTGCATGCCTTGCTTGGAGTCATCTCCGCACCGGCGCGGTGGAGCCTGGCATCGCTGCCGCGTGCGCTCACGGCCGAGCAGGTTCAGGTGCTTCTGGCGAGTTGCGCCGAGGCCCGGTCGACGCCGCTGCGTTTGCTGGCCATGGTGCACTTGGCACTGGACCTCGGCCTGCGCGTGGGCGAGATCGCCCGATTGGAGATGAACGACTTCGACTGGCGGGCTGGAACCGTGACCTTGAAGGGCACGAAGTCACTGCGTCAGGATGTTCTGCCACTGCCAGCAGCGACCGGAGAAGCGCTGGCCGCGTACGTGATGCATGAGCGGCCGGCGACCGCGCTGCCAACCCTGTTCGTGCGGCGGATGGCACCGCACGACAGGCCCATCGGCGTAGACGCGGTGAGCCGCGCCATCGGGCGTGCCCTGCGACACGCCGGCATTGATCGCAGTTGCCACTCGTTGCGCCACACCCTCGCTTGCGGCCTGGTGAACCACGGCAGCTCAATCAAGGAGGTTGCCGACGTGCTTCGGCATAGGTCTATGAACACCTCATTGATCTATGCAAAGCTCGACAGGCACGCATTGGCCGAGGTGGCCTTGCCTTGGCCCGGGAGCGCAGCATGAACGCTCCGGAAGGCCCCAGCAATAACCTTGCCTCCAGGGTGCAGCAATTCCTTGATGAGCGACGTCGACTGGGATTCAAGCTGCAGGCAGCATTGCGGATACTGCCTGCATTTGAGCGTTTCGTTGCCAACGCCGATCACACCGGACCTCTGACGAAAGACCTGATGGTGCAATGGGCCAGCCAGGTTCATGCCCGGCACATGGTGGACGGTCAAGCCGACCGTGGCACAGTCGCGCGCCGGCTGGTGGTGCTACGGCCATTCATGCACTGGCTACGACAATTCGAGCCAGCCACCGAAGTCCCAGATGACTCCAGCGTCGGGGCTCTCCCTGGCCGTGTTGCCCCGCATATCTACTGCGAAGCAGAGATGGTCGCGCTGCTCGACGCTGCCCGCCAGCTCGGTCCGCCCGATGGTCTTCGTGCCGCCACCTATACGACGTTGTTCGGGTTGCTTGCCTCGACCGGGTTGCGGATCTCCGAAGCGCTCAACCTGCATGACGCTGACGTGGACCTGGACGCCGCGCTCCTGACCATACGGCAGACCAAGTTCGGCAAGTCTCGCCAAGTGAGCCTGCATCCCAGCGCAATCGGACCATTGGCGACCTACCGGGCGTTGCGCCGGCAGCATGTGCGTTCGAGCCTGAACACGACGTTCTTTGTCAGTTCGCGCGGCGTGCGTCTGGGCGAGCCGCTGGGCGACAGGCAGGCCCACCGCATGTTTGAGCAGCTGCGAAGGCAACTGGGCTGGGTCGATCGCGGCGGGCATGGACAGCCTCGGATCCACGACATTCGCCACAGCTTTGCCGTGAGGCGCCTGATCTTGTGGCACGAACAAGGGGTGGACCTTGATCAGCGGATGCTTGCGCTGTCCACGTACATGGGCCACGTCAAGATCTCCAATACGTACTGGTACTTGAGTGGGGTGCCGGAGCTGATGGCGCTGGTGGGTGCCAGGTTCGAGCGCTATGCTGATCTCGGGGCGTGCGACTATGAATAGGCCCAATCAACACAAGCCGCCGAGCTTCGGTGCGTTGGTGCAATCGTTCTTCGCGGACTATCTGACCCAGCAGCGTGGGCTGAGTGCACGTACCGTGGCAGCCTATCGAGATGCGTTCCTGTTGTTCCTGGAGTTTGCCCAGACGCGACTGCACAAGGCTCCCACGGCAATGCAGTTCTCGGACCTGACGCCCGCTCTCATCATGGCCTTCCTTGACCATCTGGAGGTCGACCGGCACAACTCGATTCGCAGTCGCAATGCGAGGTTGGCCGCGCTACGCACGTTTCTGAAGTTCGTGGCGCACAAGGATATCGCGTCGCTGCATATCGTCGAGCAGGCCCTGGGCGTCCCAATGAAACGCTTCGAGCGGCCCATGCTGGGGTTCCTCACGCGCGAAGAGATGCTGGCGGTGATCGGAACGCCCGGCGTGGGCTGGGTCAGTCAACGCGACGTCTTGCTGCTGGCCCTCATGTACAACACCGGCGCTCGGGTGTCGGAGGTGATCGGCGTGAAGGTGGCCGATGTTGTACTCGCGCCCGCCGCCTGCGTGCACCTGCACGGCAAGGGGCGCAAACAGCGCTCCGTGCCGCTGTGGCGCTCGACGGTGAGGTTGCTCCGCGCATGGCTGCGACTGAACCCCGACCTGGGCCCGGCGTCGGCCTTGCTACCAAACCGGGAAGGTCAGGCGATGACACGATCCAACGTGACGCAGCGGCTGGCGTTGGCCGTGCAGGCAGCCACGCGCACACAGCCCAGCCTGGCCGGTCGCCGAATCTCTCCGCACACTTTGCGTCATTCGACAGCAATGCATCTGCTGCAGTCCGGCGTGGACATCAGCGTGATCGCGCTGTGGCTCGGCCACGAGAGTCCGACGACAACCCATCAGTACATCGAAGCCGACCTCGCGATGAAGGAGAAGGCGCTATCCCGGTTGCAGGACCCCGGCATCGTCGCACGCCGCTTCCGGGCAGATGACTCGCTCTTGGACTTCCTCAAGACCTTGTGACTATGTACAGCCCGTGGACGCGGCGACTCCTCTCGTTCGAGGGAGCGTCGCGGCCATGCGGGGCCGAACTGTTCATAACTGGGACCTGTGCATAACAGCCTGGAACAGTCGTATGACCTAGCGAATCTGACGACAGCTACTGGCTGGCAGTGTGAGTACGAGGCCGCGCCAAGAAGCTGACCTTCGATTCGTTGACCTCATCGGGCCAAGGTCTGCTTTATGCAGCCCTACGGTAAACCTGGTGTCGGCCATCAGCCATCGATCATGGCCGGAAGCTTCGCGCCAAACTGAAACTCATCCCCCATTCTGGAGCAACAGGTGATCGAGAAGATCCTTATGCATCTGCGTCGCAGGAGCGTACACCGCCTCAGGCGCCGTGGCCAGGCGCTGCAGCGGCCTGACCATCCGGATTCATCACCCTTCATGCGCGTCGCCGCCCAGGGCTGCTGGAGTTGGCTGCATCCGAGGGTTTGCGGGACCGAGGGAAGCGGCCTAGCGACTTGGGGTAACCCGCAGGCTGCGCCCGAGAAGGACGATATTCAGCGGCGCTGTCAACCCTAAACAGGTCTCAGCCACCTTCAAAGACCGACTCACGGCTCGCATGCGCCGGGTGCCGTGGGGAAGGAAAGGGGGGGTCTGAAGGCACTATCATCCTGTGTAGATTCGGCCCTTTGAAGTCGAAACTTTTTTCGATAACGACCATAGGTCAACGGCTCATAAAAGTTGATATTTCATCGGGCCGGAGCAATAAGCACTTCATGAGGATGAAGAAGTTGGAAAAAATTTATGTGTTCGCACTGGCAGGCTTGGCTGCGGTGGTTGGAGCGGTGTTCATGATCTCATCATATGCAGGGCTCCCGATCTGGGTCGCCCTGATCGGCATGGTGATGGTCAGTGCTGGTTGCCTGGTGCTGCTGGCAGATATGAATCGTCCAGAGGGTGGTTTCCCTGGCTTCAAAACGACGGCATTGATGATTTTTTTATTTCTACCCGCGATGCCTGTCGTGCTGCCCATCGCTTTGATCCTGCTTGTGGTGTCCTTTGTCCGTCACAAGTTATTGCAGCGCTGATGGGGATGCGTTTGCTGACGTTTGTGCCGATACATCACTCTGGCCAATGAACGGGTGCAAACCAATGCTGCCGGTCTGGTGCTGCTGAGGCTCAAGACGCCCTGGCGTGACGGGAGCACGTATCTGGTGATGCCGCCGCTGGAGTCCATGCAGCAGCGCAGCCATTCGCGACGGTGGTTTGCACTCTGAGCCGGACGCGGGAGACCTGCACGAGCGGCTGCTTCGCGGTGGCCAGTTTTGGCTGTCGGATGCCCGGTTGGGATCGACAAGCGACTTCCGCCCTTGCCGACCCTCCCACATAGCGTGACAGACCACAAGGTCGACTGCACAGCGCACAAACGCCTATTTCGGTGGCATCAGCTCAAGGTGGCGCGTCGTTGGCCATCAGGTTGAGCGAAGAATTGGGCGCTGTTGCAAGCCAGCGGCCGCAGGTTCCTTTTCTGCGAGCCTGCCTGCTCCATATTTGTGCAGAACGCGGGCGATGAGGGTCTGGTACGGCATGCCCTCGGCCAGTGCCTTGGCTTGGATATCCAGCAAGTCGCTGGCTTGGACATCGTCTGACTCCTTGGCGATGAAGTCGCGCGTGGCCTTGCGGCTAGGAATGACTGTTTTGAGGAAGAAGTGGTCCTCTTCTTCAATGAATGGGACCAAGAAGGCGTAGCCTGTCACTCAGGCGATGGGAACCTTGACACTGGCCCGCACCTCGCACACCGCTGACCTTCCACGCCGACCTCGTCGAGAAAACCGCCCACGCATGACCGCCAAAACTTCAAAACCCTTCATCGAAACCCACCAGCTGGGCATGTCTTACCCGCTGGCCCAGGGCCGGGTGGAGGTGCTGCGCGATGTGAACATCACCATCGCCGCCGGCACGCGTGTGGCGATTGCCGGGCCTTCGGGCTCGGGCAAAACCTCGTTGCTGCTGCTGCTCTCAGGCCTGGAACGGCCCACCGAAGGCCGGGTGGTGGTCGATGGCATTGACCTCGGCGCGCTGGATGCCGACGGCCTGGCCGACATGCGGCGCGAGCGGGTCGGCATTGTGTTTCAGTCGTTCCATTTGCTGCCCTCGCTAAGCGCGCTGGACAACGCGGCGCTGCCGCTGCAAATGGCGGGCCGGCGCGACGCACGCACCCTGGCCACCGCGATGCTGGAGCGGGTGGGTCTGGGCGGGCGGCTGGACCACCGGCCCAGCCAGCTCTCCGGCGGCGAGCAGCAGCGGGTGGCGATTGCGCGCGCGCTGGTGCACCGCCCGCGCCTGCTGCTGGCCGACGAGCCCACCGGCAACCTGGACGACCACACGGCCGAGTCGGTGCGCGAGCTGCTGTTCGAGCTCAACCGCGAGCTGGGCACCACGCTGGTGCTGGTCACACACGACCTTGACTTTGCCGCCCGCTGCGACCGCGTGCTGCGCCTGCACGAGGGCCAACTGCACGAATCGGGTTCACACGAAACCCCCACCGCCGCCCATTCGGCCCCCACACCAGCCAACCAGAAAGCCACCGATGCGCTTCCTGTTTAGCCTGGCCTGGCGCGATCTGCGCGCCAGTGGCCGATCCCTGTGGATTTTTGTCGCCTGCCTGGTGCTGGGCGTTTCCTTGGTGGCCGCTGGCGGCGGGCTGTACCGCCAGGTGGCCGACGCGCTGCGGGCCGATGCGCGCTTGCTGTTTGGTGGCGATGTGGAGGTGGAGTACCAGCAACCGCTACCACCCGAGGTGCTGGCGTGGATGGGCGCGCCGGGCCAGGGCGCGGCCACGGTCTCGCGCCTGATCGAGCTGCGCACCATGCTGCGCAGTGCCGACGGCCGCGCACAGCTGATTGAGCTGCAAAGCACCGACGCGGCCTACCCGCTGTACGGCGAGGTCACGCTCTCGCCCGCCGGCTCGCTGGACACCGCACTCGCCGAGCAAGGCGGGGACTGGGGCGCCGCACTGGACGCCACGTTGGCCCAGCGCATGGGGATTGCGGTGGGCGACCGGGTAGAGATTGGCGATCTGAGCATCGTGGTGCGCGCCCTGATCACCCGCCAGCCCGACCGCAGCCTGCGCGCCGACTGGGGCGGTGCGCCGGTGCTGGTGAGCGAGGGCGCGCTGCGCGCCACCGGTCTGGTGCAGCCGCTCAGCCGGGTGGACTACCGCTACCGCGTGCGCACCGACCAGCCGCCCAGCGCCTGGCGCGACGCCTTCACCGCCGCCTTCCCCGCGCTCGACGCCGAGGTCGACACCTTCGACGAACGCAGCGAGCGCATGGCCGAGGTGCTGGGGCAGATCGGCTCGGGCCTGCTGCTGATTGGCTTCTCGGCCCTGTTCATTGGCGGCTTGGGCGTGTTCAACAGCGTGCAGGCCTACCTGCAAGGCAAGCTCGCCTCGCTGGCCACGCTGCGCGCGCTCGGCCTGCGCGACAGCCGGCTGGCCGCCATGGTGCTGATTCAGATCCTCATGCTGGCGCTGCTGGCCAGCGCGTTTGGCGTGCTGGTGGGCAACGCGATGGCGCTGGCCGGTGCGCTGGCCACGGCCGAGCAGCTGCCCATTGAGCTGCTGCTCGGCGGTCTGTGGCAGCCTTCGCTGGTGGCGCTGGCGTTTGGTGTGCTGACCGCGCTGGCGTTCTCGCTGCCACCGCTGGGGCGTGCGTTGTCGGTCACGCCCGCGGTGCTGTTTCGCGGGGTCGACGGGCAGGCGCTGCGCACGCCGCGGCTCGCCTGGTGGCTGACCGCGGCGGTCAGCGCGCTGGTGATTTTGCTGCTGGTGCTGGCCCTGCCCGACCCGCGCTTTGGCGGGGCGTTTGTGCTGGCCACCGCTGTGCTGCTGGTGCTGCTCGACGCCATCACCCGCGCGCTCAGGCATTTGGCCGCGCGGCTGCAAATGAGCGGGCGCTGGCGGTTGCCTCTGCCCGCGCAGCTCGCGCTGGCCAACCTGCAGCAACCCGCCTCGCCACTGCGCCCTGCCCTGCTCTCGCTGGGCTCGGCGCTCACCTTGCTGGTGGCCTGCACGCTGGTGGTCACCACCCTGTTGCGCACGGTGAACGAGACCGTGCCGGCCAACGCGCCCGCGCTGGTGTTCTACGACGTACAGACCGAGCAAATCCCGCTGCTGCGCGACACCTTGCAAGCCTCGCCTGGCCTGCAGCAGGTGCGCACCGCGCCGCTGGTGCTGGGTCGCTTGGCAGCTGTGAATGGTGTGGCGCTGCGCGAGAGCGGCGATGGCGAGCGCGCCCGCGAAGCGCGCGACGAACACAAGCTGAGCAACCGCGAAGGCAATTTCGACGACGTGGTGATCGACCGTGGCGCCTGGTGGCCGCAAGGCCACACCGGCGCGCCGCTGGTGGCGATGGAAGACCGCGAGGCCGATCAGCTGGGATTGCAGGTGGGCGATGTGCTGCGCTTTGACATCCTGGGCACGCCAGTCGAAGCCAAGCTCAGCGCCATCTACAGCCAGCGCCGCATGCAGTCGCGCCTGTGGTTGGAGGCCATCTTCAGCGACGGTGTGCTCGACCCGTTCATCACCCGCCACGTCGGCGCGGCCTATCTTCCCGCCACCGAGACCCTGGCCGCGCAGGACCGGCTGGCCGCCGTGGCACCGAACATCGCCACCGTGCGCACCGAGTCGCTGCTGCGCGAGACCCGCGCCCTCATGGGTCGGGCCAGCAGCGGGCTGGCAGTCGTGGCGCTGGTGTGTCTGGCAGCCAGCCTGCTGGTGCTGGGCAGCGTGGTGGCGGCCAGCCGCAGCCGACAGGTGTACGACGCCACGGTGATGCACGCCATGGGCGCGCGCCACTCCCTGCTGCGCCAGGTGCTGCTGTGGGAATACGCGCTGCTCGCACTGGTGACCGCCAGCTTTGCCATCGTGGTGGGCAGCGCACTGGCCACCGGCTTGCTGCGCTGGCGCCTCGACATGGACCCGCTGGGTCTGTACTGGAGCGGCGCGCTCACCGCAGCGCTGGTCAGTGTGGTGAGCCTGGGCCTGGGCGCGCGCTACCTGCTGCGCCAGATGCAGCTCAACCCCGCGCTGCTGCTGCGCAGCGGGAGTTGAGTCGGACCGTCCGCCTGTCGAAACCCCGCCAAAGCGCTCGGGAGGCAAGAGATGGCCTTGCGTCA
>JBLIJY010000004.1:0-19665 GCA_047636095.1 Hydrogenophaga sp.
CAGCGGCTCGTGCGGGTTTTGGTGGCGGGCCACCAGGTAAAACTCCATCTCGGGCGCAACCACCGGCCGCCACCCTTGGTTTTCATACAGCGCCAGCACCCGGCGCAACACGCTGCGCGGCGATAGCCCCACCGGCGAGCCGTCGAACTCTTCGCAGTCGTGAATGATCACCGCCACCTGTTCGGCCGCCCAGGGCACCACGCGGGCGGTGGACAGGTCAGGCACGCACACCATGTCTGGGTCGGTATCGCCCACAAAGGCTTTGTTGTCGGGCTGCTGACCGTTGACCGTATTGAGCAGCACGCTCTTGGGCAGGCGCATATGGCCCGAATTCAGAAAGAGGTCTTTGGGCAGGATCTTGCCGCGCGCGATGCCGGTCATGTCCGGGATCACGCACTCCACCTCGTGGATGCGGTTCTCGTTCAGGAAAGTCTGGATGTTGTCGGGCGCTGGTTTTATGGGGTTGCGTGTCTTGGAGAAACAGCCATTATTTCGACGAACGCCACAGGCTGTGCAGCCACTTGCCCCAGAACCACCCGAGGCGCCGTTGAGCGAAAAAAACGCAGCCGAAGCCGCGTTCTTTTTACTGAGTCACAAGCCTCACTCGACCTTGGCTTTTTCGCGAAGATTGCGCTGGTATTCGCTGAGCTGCTGCTGCTGCATTTGCTGCAAGATCTGCGGTTTGACTTCGGCCAGTGGGGGCAACTGGGCCTGGCGCACGTCGTCGACCCGAATCACATGCCAGCCAAACTGGCTCTTGACCGGCACTTCGGTCATCTGGCCTTTGTCGAGCTTGACCATGGCCTCAGAAAACTCGGTCACATAGCTGCCGGCAGCGGCCCAGTCGAGATCACCGCCATTGGCGCCGGAGCCTGGGTCTTTGGACTGCTTCTTGGCGATGTCTTCAAACTTGGCGCCTCCTTTGATCGACTTGATGATGGCTTTGGCCTCGTCTTCCTTCTCCACTAGGATATGGCGGGCACGGAATTCCTTGCCACCGTTGGCCTCGACAAATTTGTCGTACTCGGCCTGGATCGCCGCATCGGTGATGGGGTTCTTCTTCTGGTAGTCGGCGAACAGGGTGCGGATCATGATGGTCTGGCGTGCCAGCTCCATCTGGGTTTTGAACTCTTCAGTGGCACCGACGCCGCGTTTCTGCGCTTCTTGCATGAAGATTTCACGCAGCACCACCTCTTCTTTCAACTGCGCGCGCACCTGGTCATCCACCGGTCGGCCCGAGGCTGCGACTTGCTGGGCCAGCGCCTCAACGCGGGCCAGGGGGACGGCCTTGCCGTTGACGATGGCCACGTTCTGGGCCAGTGCCCAGGGAGCGGTAGCGAGCAGGGCGACCACGGTGAGGGCGTGCAGTGAGCGTTTCATGAAAACCTTGGGAAGAGGAGAAGGGGAACAAAAAGGACAGCGCAGTCTGCAAGAGGGGCAGGCTGACGGTCAACGAAGGAGGTCAAAAAGAGGGCAAGCGGCGCGCCTGCGCATCAGTGCCGGATCTCGATGGCCAGCGCGTGCAGGCCGGCATCGATGAATTTTTGCAGCGCATCATACACAAGGCGGTGTTGCGCCACGCGCGACTTGCCAGCGAACGCGGCACTGCCGATGCGGACCCGAAAATGGGTGCCGTGGCCCAGTCCGTTGGAACCCGCGTGGCCCATGTGGTCAGCGCTTTCGTCGATCACCTCCAGCTGGGTCGGTGTCAGGGTGGCGCGCAGGGTGGACTCGATTGCGCCGGCGGTGGGGATGGTGTCGGTGTTCATGGTTTGCTGGCCTCGCTGTCGTCGTCTTTCAGGTAACGCGATATGTACAAGCCCTGGCCAACAATGAAGATCACGGGGAAGGCATAGCCCCAGAGCTTGAAGTTGACCCAGGCTTCGGTGGAGTAATAGGCCGCCACATAGGCGTTGATGGCGGCCATGAACAGGAAATAGACGATCCACACCACGGTCAGGCGGCTCCAGACCGGCGCGGGCAAGGTGAGCTGGCTGCCCAGCATCAGTTGCAGGAAGTTTTTCTTCCAGATCCAAAGCGCGGCTCCGAGCACGATGGCCATGCTGGCATACAGCACGGTCGGCTTCCACTTGATGAAGCGCTCGTCTTGCAGCACCAAGGTCAGCACGCCAAACACGAGTACCAGCACCAGCGTGACCTTGTGAATGGTCTGCAGCTTGCGGTCGATCGCGTAGATGATGCCGGTCTGCACCACGGTGGCGGCCATCAACACGGCGGTGGCTGTGTAGATGTCGTGCAGCTTGTAGGCGGCCACGAAAAGAACAATCGGGAGGAAGTCGATGAGAAAACGCATCTTGCGATTATCGGGTTTGCTGGGAACCGCCCCGGTTACCGTAGATCCATGTCCTTGCGCTCCCCATTCAACCCAACACAAACCACCTCCCGTCCATGAATCTCCCTGAACAACAAGCCATCCTCACCATCGCGCTGCTCGCGGCTTTTGCCGATGGCGAAAAAGCCGATACCGAGCGCGAGGCGATCCGGCGCATGGCCGAGTCGCTGGGTCACGAAGCGGGCGGCGCTGGTCTGGCGCAGCTTTACCAGGATGTGCTGCTCAAACGCGCCACGGTGCAGACGGCTGTGGCAGGTCTGAGCGACCCCAGCCATCGCCATCTGGCCTATGAAATGGCGGTGTGCGTGTGCGACGCTGACGGTCGCAAGTCGCCCGCTGAAGCCGTCTTTCTCGCCGACCTCAAAACCCGCCTGGGCCTGGGCGCTGCCGATACGGTGGCGTTCGAGCAGGAAGAAGCCGCGCTGGTCGAGGCCTCGAGTCGGGGATTCCCAGCCATTGGCGCGGTGGCTGCGGTCGCAACGGCGGGCGCTGTGGCTGCGATGGCCGCGCCGGTGCCGGTGGCGGTGGCGCTCAACAGCCCGCCCGCTGCCGAAATGGACAAGCTGATCCTCAACGCCTCGCTGCTCAATGGCGCACTGGAGCTGCTGCCGCAGTCCTGGGCGTCGATGGCCATCATTCCGTTGCAGATCCGCATGGTCTACAACATCGGCAAGGCGCATGGGGTGGAGCTCGACCAGGGCCACATCCGCGAATTCATTGCTGCTGCCGGGGTGGGCATGTCGTCGCAGTACATCGAGCAGTTTGGGCGCAAGCTCATCGGCGGCTTGCTGGGCAAAATGACCGGCCGCCTGGGTGCCAGCATGGGTGGTGCCGCGACCGGCATGGCGTTTTCTTTTGCCACCACCTACGCGCTGGGTCAGTTGGCCAAACGCTACTACGCCGGTGGGCGGACCATGAACACGGCGCTGTTGAAAGACACCTTCCAGGGCCTGCTGGGGCCAGCCAAGCAGCTGCAGACGCAGTATCTGCCACAGATTCAGCAAACCGCGTCGAGTTTGGACGCGGGCAAGGTGCTGGCGATGGTGCGTGGCAGCCCAGGCGCCTGAGTTCAGGTGGGCAGAAACCCTTCCACCGAGAAGTAGCGCTCGCCGGTGTCGTAGTTGAAGCCCAGCACCACCGCGTTGGCTGGCAGCTCAGGCAGCTTCTGCGCAATGGCAGCCAGCGTGGCGCCGCTGGAAATGCCCACCAGCATGCCTTCTTCGCGCGCGCAGCGCCGTGCCATTTCTCGCGCTGGTTCGGCGTCGACCTGGATCACGCCGTCGAGCAGGCTCATGTTCAAGTTGCCCGGGATGAAGCCGGCGCCAATGCCTTGAATCGGATGCGGCGCCGGGCTGCCGCCTGAGATCACTGGAGAGGCGGTGGGCTCTACCGCAAACACCTGCAACCGGGGCCATTGGGCCTTGAGCACCTCGGCGCAACCGCTCAAATGGCCGCCGGTGCCCACGCCGGTGATCATCACATCCACGCCCTCGGGGAAGTCTTCCAGTATTTCCTGAGCCGTGGTGCGTGCGTGAACCGCTGTGTTGGCGGGGTTGTTGAACTGCTGCGGCATCCAGGCACCAGGCGTTCTGGCGACGATTTCTTCAGCGCGGGCGATCGCGCCTTTCATGCCTTTTTCCTTGGGTGTGAGGTCGAAGCTGGCGCCATAGGCCAGCATCAGACGTCGGCGCTCAATGCTCATGCTCTCGGGCATGACCAGCACCAGCTTGTAGCCTTTGACAGCGGCCACCATCGCCAGGCCAACACCCGTGTTGCCCGAGGTCGGCTCAACGATGGTGCCGCCGGGCTGGAGCGTTCCGCTGGCCTCGGCGTCTTCCACCATGGCCAGGGCGATGCGGTCCTTGATGGAGCCACCGGGGTTGCTGCGCTCGGACTTGATCCACACCTGCTGGGTGGCGGCGCCGAACAGGCGGTGCATGCGGACATGCGGCGTGTGGCCGATCGTGTCCAGAATGGTTTGGGCTTTCATGGGAACTTCTCTCGGTGGATGAATGACAGTATGGCCGGGCGATGTCAGTCTTTGGGCTTGTGTTCCAGCGAAGCCGAGTTCATGCAGTAGCGCAGCCCAGTGTCGGTGGGGCCGTCATCAAACACGTGGCCCAAATGCGCGCCGCACTGGCTGCACACCGTCTCGACCCGCACCATGCCGTGGCTGCTGTCGCGAATCTCGGTGATCGCGCCGGGAATGGCCTCGGAAAAGCTGGGCCAGCCGCAACCAGCGTCGAACTTGGTGTCGGCGTGGAAAAGGGTGTTGCCGCAGCCCATGCAGTGGTAGCTGCCGTCGGCCCAAACCTGGTCGTACTTGCCGGTGAAGGGCCGCTCGGTGTGGGCTTGTCGCATCACCTGAAACGCCGCTGGCTCAGCGCCTTTTTCAGCCAACAACGCGCGCCACTCGGCATCGGTCTTTTGCACGGGAAAGCTGCTCATGGAATCTCCTTCTGTGAAACCGTTCATTGTCGCAAGCTTGACTCAAACCGCGTCGGCGGTCTGGGCTTGGTAGCGAGGCGCTCGGTGCCATTCTGTATGCTGACGCTCGGTGGGGGTGTCTTTGCCCCATGGGGGCCCAGCCCCGCCGATTTCCACAAAACACCGGAGACCGCCCCATGTTGGGACAAATGCAAAGCCAGCCGCTGCTGATTTCTTCTCTCATCGTTCACGCCGAGCGCCATCACCCAGCCGGTGAAATCGTCTCGCGCCGCGTCGAAGGCGACATCCACCGCACCCACTGGGCCGAAATCGCGCGGCGCTCGCGGCAGGTGGCCAACGCGCTTGACGGTCTGCACCTGGCCTTTGGCGACCGTGTCGCCACGCTGGCCTGGAACGGCTACCGGCACCTGGAGTTGTATTTCGGCGTCAGCGGCACCGGGCGCGTGCTGCACACGCTCAACCCGCGTCTGCACCCCGAGCAGCTGGCCTGGATCGTCAACCACGCCGACGACCGCGCCATCCTCTTCGACATGACCTTCCTGCCGCTGGTGCAGGCAGTGGCCAAACACTGCCCAGGCGTGAAGCACTGGATCGCACTGTGCGACGCTGAACGGCTACCGGCCGACAGTGGAATCCCAGGTCTGCTCAGCTACGAGGCCTGGATAGGCGGCTGCAGCGACACCTACACCTGGCCCGATCTGGACGAGAACACCGCCTCCAGCATGTGCTACACGAGTGGCACCACCGGCAACCCCAAGGCCGCGCTGTATTCGCACCGATCGACCATCCTCCACGCTTACAGCGGCGCGCTGCCCGACTCGCTGAACCTGAGCGCGCGCGACACCGTGCTGCCGGTGGTGCCGATGTTCCACGTCAACGCCTGGGGCATTCCATATTCCGCCGCCGTCACTGGCTGCAAGCTGGTGTTTCCCGGCCCGGCGATGGACGGCAAATCGATCTACGAGCTGATCGAGGGTGAAAAGGTCACCATGGCCGCTGGTGTGCCCACCGTGTGGCAAATGCTGCTGGGTCACATGCAGGCCGGTGGCCTGAAGTTCAGCACCATGAAGCGCACCGTGATTGGCGGCTCGGCCTGCCCGCCGGCCATGATCCACGCCTTCAGGGAGCAGTACGGCGTGACCGTGTTGCACGCCTGGGGCATGACCGAGATGTCGCCGCTGGGCACCGTGTGCACGCTCAAGAACGAGCAACTCGCGCTCTCGCCTGAGGAGCAGACCCAGGTGCTGCTCAAGCAAGGCCGTGCCGTTTACGGCGTGGACATGAAGATCGTCGATGGAGATGGCAAAGAGCTGCCCTGGGATGGCAAAGCCTATGGCGACCTGCTGGTGCGCGGCCCCTGGATCATCGCCAGCTACTTCAAAGGCGAGGGCGGTGACCCGCTGCGCTACGACGAAGCGGGCAAAGGCTGGTTCCCCACCGGCGACGTGGCCACCATCGACCCGGCTGGCTTCATGCAGATCACGGACCGCAGCAAAGACGTGATCAAGTCGGGCGGCGAGTGGATCAGCTCAATCGATGTGGAGAACATTGCCATGGCGCACCCGGCGGTGGCAATGGCGGCCTGCGTTGGCATGAAGCACCCCAAATGGGACGAGCGCCCGATCATCGTGGTGATGAAGAAGCCAAACGCCGAGATTTCGCGCGAAGCACTGCTGGCGTTCTACGAAGGCAAAATTGCCAAATGGCAGGTTCCGGACGACGTGGTGTTTGTTGACGCCATCCCGCTGGGCGCCACCGGCAAGATGCAAAAGATGACGTTGCGCCAGCAGCTCAAAGACTACGTGCTGCCCACGGCCTGAGCAGGAGGGACGCTATCGCACAAGGCCCGTCTCGCCGCACCTGTCTGGGTGCGCTGACCACTGGACTGTGTGGTCTGGCGGGTGCCGTTTGGTCAGCCGGTTCGCCCCTGACGCGCCAGACCGTGCGCATCGCCTTCATCGACCCCCTCTCGGGCGCCATGTCCGATGTGGGGCGCAACAGCCTGCGCAGTTGGCAGTTCATGGCCCAAGCCCTCTCAGGCGCTGGCGGACCGCGCTTCATCGTGGCGGGCTTTGACAACAAGGGTTCGCCGCAGGAAAGCCTCAACGCGCTCAAGGCCGCTGTCGACCAGGGTTTTCGTTACATCGTGCAGGGCAGCGGCTCGGGTGTGGCGGCCGCTATCTCGGCGGCACTGGTGCGCCACAACCTGCGCCATCCCGAGCAGCCGGTGGTGCACATCAACTACGCGGCCATGGACCCGGCGCTCACCACCGACAAGTGCAGCCCGTGGCATGTTCGCATTGATGCCGATACCGCCATGAAGAGCCAGGCGCTGGCCCGCTACATGGCGCAGCAACCGGGGCTGCGGCGCGTTTATCTGCTCAACCAGAACTACGCTCATGGCCAGCAGTTCTCTTTGCACTTCAAGCAGGCGCTGGCCCCGCTGCGCCCCGAGCTGCAGGTGGTCGGTGATGAGCTGCATCCGCCGTTTCAGGGCCGAGATTTCGGGCCTTATGTGCGCCAGCTGTTGGCCAGTGGAGCGCAGGCGCTGGTCACGGCGAACTGGGGTGCCGACTTGCGCGACATGGTTCGCAGCTTGGTCCGCGAGCGCTCGGCAGTGCCGCTGTACGCCTACTACCCGAGCCTGCATGGCGTGCCCAAGGCCCTGGCCAAAGCATCCAACCGGTTCGCTGTTTACCAGGTGGCCTGCAGCCACACCAACCAGCCAGGTCCGGCGGGCGAGCTGGCGCAGCGGTTCGAGGAAAAGCACGGTGAGGACTTCGTGATTTACGCTGCGTACGACGGTATCGCCATGCTGCGCCACGCCATGACCCAGGCCGCCACCACCGACCCGGTGCAAATCGCCGCACGCCTGAGCGGCATGATCTTTCCCGGTTTCAACGGACCAGTGCAGCTGCGCGCGGACGATCACCAACTGCAAAAGGGCGTTTACATCGCGCGTTGGCAGAAGGTGAGCGCCGCCCATCCGCGCGATGCCGAGGCCACGGGCTACGCCTTTACCCCCGTGCACTATTTCGACCCGTGGAGCATCCGCGAGGCAGCGCGCTGTCAGATGCAGCGCCCGTGATGGGCTCGAGTCCGCAAGTCACCTGGGTGATAGCCGCTAGGGAAAATCCCTGTGAACGCTGTGCGGTGCAGGCACTACGCTGGCTTCTTTGCCCACGCCAGGAGATACCCCCATGTCTTTCGTTTTGAAATCTGTCGCTGTTGCCACCTTGACCCTGACCCTGTCTGGCGCGTTTGCCCAACAGGGCGAGACAGTCAAAATTGCCTGGATCGATCCACTGACCGGCCTCATGGGCCCGGTGGGCAACAACCAGCTCAACACCTGGAAATTCATGGCCGAGGAGTTCAACAAGAAGAATCCGGCTGGTGTGAAGTTCGAGATGATCGGTCTTGACAACAAACTCAGCCCCGCAGAGAGTCTGACCGCCTTCAAAGCCGCGCTCGATCAAGGAGCTCGTTACATCGCCCAAGGCAACGGATCGTCGGTGGCGGGTGCGCTGATTGAGGCTGTGGACAAGCACAACCAGCGCAACCCTGGCAAGGAAGTGATCTTCCTGAATTACGCAGCGGTCGATCCCGACTTCACCAACAGCAAATGCAACTACTGGCATTTCCGTTTTGACGCAGACACCTCGATGAAGATGGAGGCCATCACCACCTTCATGAAGGACAAGCCCGATATCAAGAAGGTCTACCTGCTGAACCAGAACTACTCGCACGGTCACCAGGTGACCAAGTTCGCCAAAGAAAACCTGGCTCGCAAGCGCCCCGACATTCAGATCGTCGGCGAAGACCTGCACCCGCTAGCCCAGGTGCGCGATTTCGCTCCCTACATCGCCAAGATCAAGGCCTCTGGTGCCGACACGGTGATCACCGGCAACTGGGGCTCTGACCTCGCGTTGATGATCAAGGCCGCCAACGAAGGCGGCTATACCGGTAAGTTTTACACCTACTACACCAGCGTCACCGGCACCCCCACCGCGCTGGGTACAGGCGGTGCTGGACGCGTCTACCAAGCCAGTTATTCCCACTACAACATGGGCGGTCAGATGGAGAAGTGGATGGCCGGCTTCAAGGCCAAGTACAACGACGACCTCTACACCGGCGCCGTGCCCACGATCTTTAACGTGCTCTCGACGGCGATGGCCAAAGCCAAGTCGACCGACCCGGTGAAAGTGGCCGCAGCGATGGAGGGCCTCAAGGTGGCCAACTTCAATGGTGAGGTCGAGATGCGCAAGACCGACCACCAGTTGCAACAGCCGCTGTTCATGGCGGTCTGGCAAAAGGCAGACGCGAAGTATCCCTACAGCCCGGAGAACACCGGCATGACTCTGGCGCCGGTGCAGGAATACCCATCCTTCATCGCCAGCACGCCCACCAGCTGTCAGATGAAGCGCCCTGGTTGAGCCTGCTGTACTGACGAAGTAGGGGGCTGGAACGGCTCCTTCTTCTCTGGTTGTGTCTTTCTCAAGACCGTTGTACCAGCGCCTTTCCAGGCGCTGGTATCTTTTGGGTTGTTTCAATATGGTCAATCCGTCAACAGGCGGATCGGTTGAAAGGCAGGTTCATGGAGTTCTTCATCATCTCCATGCTCAATGGGGTCAGCTACGGGTTGCTGCTCTTTATGTTGAGCTCGGGTCTCACCCTCATCTTCAGCATGATGGGCGTGCTGAATTTCGCGCACGCCAGCTTCTACATGCTGGGTGCTTATGTGGGCTACACCATTGCCGATTTGATCGGCTTTTGGCCAGCGCTGGTCGTGGCACCGCTGGTGGTGGGTGCGCTTGGCGCCTTGTTTGAGCGGCTGAGCTTGCGCAGGGTGCACAAGTTCGGTCATGTGCCCGAATTGCTGGTGACTTTTGGCCTGTCGTACATCATTGTGGAGCTGGTGCAGCTGATCTGGGGGCGCACAGCCGTGGAGTTTCTGCCGCCCGACGTCTTGCGTGGGCCGGCCTTCACTCTCGTGAGCCAGGCGGGCGAACCGCTGCAGGTCTTCCTGGGCGCTGTGGCGCGCGAGGTGTGCACGGGCGCTGGCGTGATCTGTTCGCCGTTTCCGGCCACCCGCGCCTTCATGATGCTGGTGGCGCTGCTGATGCTGCTCAGCCTTTGGCTGCTGCTCACCCGCACCCGCATCGGTTTGGTGATCCAGGCCGCGCTCACCCACCCCGAAACCGTGGAAAGCCTGGGCCACAACGTGCCACGCGTCTTCATGCTGGTGTTCGCGGCCGGCACCGGGCTGGCTGGCCTGGCTGGGGTGATTGGCGGCAGCACATTTGTGACCGAGCCCAATATGGCGCTGACCCTCGGGTCAGTCATCTTCGTGGTGGTGGTGGTCGGCGGTATGGGTTCGCTCCCCGGAGCGTTTCTGGCCTCGCTGCTGATCGGCACCATCCAGACCTTCGCTGTCGGCATCGACCAGTCGCTGGTCACGCTGATGCAGGCGCTGGGTCTGCAGTTGTCCGAGGCGGTGGCGAACAATTCCCTGCTCAAGCTGACCGTGTCCCAGACCGCACCTATCTTGCCGTACCTCTTCCTGGTGCTGATTTTGATTTTCCGCCCGCGCGGGCTGCTTGGCACGCGCGAGGGTTGAGGCCATGAACAACACACTGAACCCGTCCAAGTCTTTCAATACCGGGCGCTGGATCGTATGGTCGCTGTTCACCCTGGTGCTCGCCGTGGCGCCGGTGGTCTTCGACAGCAACCTCTCCATCACCATGCTGGCCCAGATGGGCATTGCGATCATCGCTTGCCTGTCGTACAACATTTTGTTGGGGCAGGGCGGCATGCTGAGCTTCGGCCACGCGGTCTACACCGGCTTGGGCTCGTTCATGGCCATCCATGCGCTCAACGCGGTGAGCGACGGCCATTTGCCGCTGCCGGTGAGCCTGATCCCACTAGTGGGCGGGCTGGCTGGGCTGTTTTTTGCGGTGCTGTTTGGCTACGTGACCACCAAAAAAGCGGGCACACCTTTCGCCATGATCACGTTGGGCATGGCCGAGCTGGTGTTTGCCATGTCGCTGATGTTCACCGCGTTTTTCGGTGGTGAGGCGGGTGTCTCGGGCAACCGGGTGGTGGGCGAGCCATTTCTTGGCATCAGTTACGGACCGGCCAAGCAGGTTTACTACCTGATCGCCGTCTACACACTGGTCTGCGTGGCGCTGATGTTTGCCTTCACCCGTACGCCATTGGGACGCATCCTGAACGCGGTGCGTGACAACCCCGAGCGGGTCGAATTCATCGGCTACAACACGCAGAAGGTGCGCTACCTGGCGTTCATGATCGCGGGCTTTTTTGCCGGTATTGCTGGCGGGTTGGCCACGCTCAACTTCGAGATCGTCACCGCCGAGGTGGTGGGTGCGGCACGTTCTGGCGGTTACCTGCTGTTCACCTTCCTGGGAGGCGCTACGTTCTTTTTCGGTCCCATCATTGGCGGCGTGCTGATGGTGCTGGCGTTTGTGCTGTTCTCCGAGCTCACGAAGGCTTGGCTGCTTTACCTGGGCCTGATCTTCGTGTTCATGGTGATGTATGCGCCGGGGGGTATCGCCAGTCTCATCATGATGAATGTGCGGGTGGCCGCATTCGGCCGATTGCGTGAACTGCTGGGCGCTTACCTGGCCCTTTTTGCCACTGGTCTGATCATGTTGCTCGGGGTCAGCGCCTTGATCGAAATGGGTTACCACCTGCAGCTCAATGCGGCCATGGGTGACACCCTGTCTTACCTGGGCTTTACGCTCAACACCCGCGCCGCCAGCAGTTGGCTGGGTGCACTCGCGGTGGCCGCCGTTGGGTTTGGGCTGTTTGAGTGGGTGCGCCGCGGCTTTGCCGAAAAATGGGCCCACATACAGGGTGACATTGAAAAAACGATCAAGCAACGGGAGACCCGATGAACCAGCCCCTGGTAGCCAACCCCAGCAGCCCCGCCAGTAGCGGCTATGCGCTGGAGTTGAAAAACCTGCGCAAAAGCTTTGGCAAGACCGAGATCATTCGAGGTGTTGACCTGGCCGTAAAACCCGGAGAAAACGTGGCCATCATTGGCCCCAACGGCGCTGGCAAGTCCACCCTGTTCAACCTGATGTCGGGCCGCTTTGCGCCCACCAGTGGCGATGTGCTGCTCAATGGCCAGCGGATCAATGGCTTGAAGCCCTTCGAGATCAACCGCCTGGGCCTCTCGCGCAGTTTCCAGATCACCAACATCTTTCCCAAGCTCAGCGTGTTCGAGAACCTGCGCTGCAGCGTTCTCTGGAGCCTGGGTTACAAGTACACGCTGTTTCGCTTTCTGGCCGATATGGACGACGCCAACCACCGAGCCGAAGAGTTGATGCACATGATCCACCTCGATAAAAAGCGCGATGTGCTGGGCATGAACCTGACCTATGCCGAACAGCGCGCGCTGGAGGTCGGCATCACGATCGCGGGTGGCGCTAACGTGATCCTGCTGGACGAGCCCACCGCTGGCATGAGCAACACCGAAACCAGCCGCTTTATTGAGCTGATTCGTGAAGTCACGGTGGGCAAGACCTTGCTCACGGTGGAGCACGACATGGGCGTGGTGTTCGGCTTGGCCGACAAAATCGCGGTGCTTGTCTACGGCGAGGTACTGGCGTTCGACACCCCTGACGCGGTGCGCTCGAACGCCCGTGTGCAAGAGGCGTACCTCGGCGCTGTGCTGGAGGATGAGGCATGAAGGCCATGGTTTTTTTGGGAGGCGTTCACCATGCTTGAGATTCAAGACCTGCATGGCTATTACGGCAAAAGCCACGTGTTGCATGGCGTGGCGATGCAGATCGGCCAAGGCGAGATCGTGGCACTGCTGGGGCGCAACGGCTCGGGCCGCTCCACCACCGCCAAGGCCATCATGGGTCTGGTGGACTGCACGGGCACCGTGTCTTGGAAAGGCCAGTCGCTGATCGGCAAAAAGCCGTTCGAGATCGCGCACCGTGGCCTGGGCTACGTGCCCGAGAGCCGCGACATCTTTCCCAAGCTCACCGTGCACCAGAACCTGCTGCTGGGCCAAAAGGGCAGCGGCAAGGGCTCGCGCTGGAGTTTCGATGACATGTATGCGATGTTTCCACGCTTGAAGGAGCGCGAACACACCGAGGCCGGCGTGCTCTCTGGCGGCGAACAGCAAATGCTCACCCTGTGTCGCACCCTGATGGGCGATCCAGACCTGATCATCATCGACGAGCCCACCGAGGGACTTGCGCCCAAGATCGTGGAACTGGTCGGTCAGTACCTGCAGACGCTCAAGAGCCGTGGTGTGTCGGTGCTGCTGATTGAGCAAAAACTCACCATCGCCATGACCATCTCCGATCGGGTGCTGGTCATGGGTCACGGCAGCATTGTGTTCGAGGGTACGCCGGCCGAGCTGCGCGCAAATTTGGGTGTGCGCAAGGAGTGGCTGGAGGTTTAGTGGCCTCAAGCCCCCACGCTCCCACGCTTCGCTGACCCCGAGGTGGCTGCTGCTCTGACCCGGTCGCGACAGGTGGCACTTGTGACGGCTCGGCAAGTTCTTAGAATCGTACGGTCGTTCGTTTTTAACGAATGCCTTTTTTCATTCGATACCTACACAAGGAGATCCCATGACCGCTGAGTACCAGGTCCACGGCGATGTGGCCGTCATCACGCTGAACAACCCGCCGGTCAACGGCCTGGGTTTGTCGACCCGCCGTGGCATTGCAGCGGGTCTGGAGCAGGCCCAGGCAAATGCAACGGTCAAGGCCATCGTGATCACCGGCGCCGGCAAGGCGTTCTCTGGTGGTGCCGACATCCGCGAGTTTGGCAAGCCCGAAGCACTGGCCGAGCCCAATCTGCTGAGTGTGATCTTGGCGGTGGAAAACACCAGCAAGCCCGTGATCGCCGCCATTCACAGCGTGTGCATGGGCGGCGGTCTGGAGCTGGCACTAGGCTGCCACTACCGCATCGCTGCACCCGGCTGTAGTGTGGCTTTGCCTGAGGTGAAGCTGGGCTTGTTGCCTGGTGCCGGTGGCACACAACGCCTGCCGCGCGTGCTCGGTGTGGAGGCCGCGCTCAACATGATCGTCTCGGGCGAGCCGGTCAAGAGCGAGTTGTTGGCCAGCATGCCGGGGCAAAAGCTGTTTGACAAGCTGGCCAAGTCATCCGAGTCGCTGATGGAGGAAGCGCTGGCTTTCGCCAAGGAAGTGGCGGCTCAACACGCCGACGGTTCGGCGTTGCCTTTGGTACGCAACCTGCCTTGCAAGCACCCCAAAGGCGAGGCCTACTTTGCGTTTGCTCGCAACATGGTCAAGGGCATGGCCAAGAACTTCCCCGCGCCCGCCAAGTGCGTGGATGCGGTGGAAGCGGCCACGAAACAGAAGTTCGATGCCGGTATGGCGACCGAGCGCGATATCTTCGTGGGCCTGATGTGGACCGCCGAGTCCCGCGCCCTGCGGCACTTGTTCTTTTCCGAGCGCGCTGCCAGCAAGATTCCCGACGTGCCGGCCGACACCCCGCAGCGCGAGATCAAGGCCGTGGCGGTGATTGGCGCCGGCACCATGGGTGGCGGCATCGCCATGAACTTCCTCAACGCCGGTGTGCCGGTGAAGATGCTGGAGATGAAGCAGGAAGCGCTGGACAAGGGCCTGGGCATCATCAAGAAAAACTACGAAGCGCAGGTCAAAAAAGGCAAGCTCAAGCAGGACAAGTACGACCAGCGCATGGCGCTCTTGAGTACCACGCTGAGCTACGACGACCTGAAAGACGCCGACCTGGTGATTGAGGCGGTGTTCGAGGAGATTGGTGTGAAGGAAGTGGTGTTCAAGGAACTCGACCGGGTGATGAAGCCCGGCGCCATCCTCGCCAGTAACACCTCCACGCTGGACGTGAACGCCATCGCCCACTTCACCCAGCGCCCGCAAGACGTGGTGGGCTTGCACTTTTTCAGCCCGGCCAACGTGATGAAGCTGCTCGAAGTGGTGCGCGGCGAGAAGACCGCCAAAGACGTGATGGCCACGGTGATGACCGCGGCCAAGAAGATCAAGAAGACGGCAGTGGTCTCGGGCGTGTGCGACGGTTTCATCGGCAACCGCATGATCGAGCAGTACGGCCGCCAGGG
The DNA here is from genome assembly GCA_047636095.1 of Hydrogenophaga sp. Classification (GTDB taxonomy): domain Bacteria; phylum Pseudomonadota; class Gammaproteobacteria; order Burkholderiales; family Burkholderiaceae_C; genus Hydrogenophaga. Next base: position 14,901 of record JBLIJY010000004.1, read on the forward strand.
CGGCTTCTTGCTCGACGAGGGCTGCACGCCAGCCCAGGTCGACAAGGCAATGGAAAAATTCGGTATGGCGATGGGTCCGTTCCGCATGGGCGACTTGGCTGGTAACGACATTGGCTGGGCCATCCGCAAGCGCCGTTACCAGGAAAAGCCCGACATGAAGTACAGCAAGACCGCCGATCTGCTGTGTGAGAAGGGCCGCTACGGCCAGAAGACGGGCGCTGGCTGGTACGACTACGTGCCAGGCAAGCGCGACGCGATCCCGAACGCCGAGGTCGAGCAAATGATCGCCGACCACCGCAAGGCGCTGGGCATCACGCCGCGCAAGATTTCCGACGATGAAATCGTGCAGCGCCTGGTGTTCTCGCTGGTGAACGAGGCCGCGCACATCCTGGAAGAGGGGATCGCCAACAAGGCCAGCGACATCGACGTGGTCTACATCTTCGGCTACGGTTTCCCGGTGCACCGTGGTGGACCGCTGCAGTACGCCGATGAGGTGGGGCTGTTCAACGTGGTGCAGGCCATGAAGCGCTTCGCCAAAAACCCGCTGGACGACGCGAAATTCTGGGAACCAGCCCCGCTGCTGGCCAGGTTGGTTGCAGAAGGCAAAACATTCAACGGTTGAGCTGAACACAGCACTTCTTTGTTCATCACGCTCAATTCATCTGGAGAATTTTCATGACCAACGCTGTCATCGTTTCCACCGCACGCACACCCCTGGCCAAGAGCTGGAAGGGTGCCTTCAACATGACCCATGGCGCCACACTGGGCGGCCACGCGGTGCAGCACGCGGTGGCCCGCGCCGGTATTGACGCCGCCGAAGTGGAAGACGTGATCATGGGTTGCGCTAACCCCGAGGGTGCGACGGGTGCCAACATCGCGCGCCAGATCGCCCTGCGCGCTGGCCTACCGGTGACCGTCTCGGGCATGACGGTGAACCGCTTTTGCTCGTCTGGCTTGCAGACGATCGCTCTGGCGGCCCAGCGCATCATCGCCGGCGAAGGCAGTGTCTATGTTGCCGGCGGGGTGGAGAGCATTTCCTGCGTGCAGCAAGAGATGAACACCCACATGCTGGTTGACCCTTGGCTGGCGAAGAACAAGCCCGAAATCTACTGGAACATGCTGCAAACCGCCGAGAACGTAGCCAAGCGCTACGGCATCGGCCGCGACGCGATGGACGAGTACGGCGCCGCCAGCCAGCAACGCGCCACCGCCGCGCTGGAAGCCGGCCTGTTCAAGGACGAGATCGCGCCCATCACGGTGACCGCCGGTATCGCTGACAAGACGTTGGGCCTGATAACCAAAGAAGTCACGGTCGAAAACGACGAGGGCATCCGCGCTGGCACCACCTTCGAAGGCATCCACGGCCTGCGCTCGGCGATTCCTGGTGGCCTGGTTTCTGCCGGTAACGCCAGCCAGTTCAGCGACGGCGCTGGCGCCTGCGTGCTGATGGACGAAACCCTGGCCGAGAAGCGTGGTCTGAAGCCGCTGGGTCGTTTCTTGGGTTTCGCGGTGGCTGGCTGTGAGCCCGATGAGATGGGCATTGGCCCGGTGTTCGCCGTTCCCAAGGTGTTGGCCCGCCTGGGCTTGAAGGTCAGTGACATCGACCTGTGGGAGCTGAACGAAGCGTTTGCGGTGCAGGTGCTGTACTGCCGCGACAAGCTGGGCATTCCGGCCGATCGGCTCAACGTCAACGGCGGCGCCATCGCCGTGGGCCACCCTTACGGTGTGTCGGGCCAGCGCCTGACCGGCCACGCGCTGATCGAAGGCAAGCGCAGGGGCGCCAAGCGCGTCTGCGTAACCATGTGCATTGGTGGCGGCATGGGTGCGGCCGGGGTGTTTGAAGTTCTGTGAGTCTCGCTTGCGCGAGGACTCACAGCCCCCCGCGCCGCTTCGAATCACCCCCCAGAGGGGGGCGATGCCAGTGGCCCGGCAAAGCCGGTTCCACGGCATCCTAGTTGGATAGGCATGCGCTCCGGATGCGCTCGGGGTGTACTGCCAGTCCCTCGTTCTTTTTGTGACGGATGAACCCATGAGCCTTCGCCTCACCCTCGATTTCCTGCTCAACGACTGGCTGGCGGTTGAAAGCCTCAACCAGCGCGAGCGCTTCGCCGACCACAGCCGGGAGACGTTTGACGCGGTGCTTGACACCTGCGAGCGCATCGCGCGCGACAAGTACGCGCCGTTCAATCGAGTGGTGGACACGCAGGAGCCGCATTTCGATGGCGAGCGCGTGATCCTGCCGCAGGCCACCCACGATGCACATAAAGCGTACGCCGAGAGCGGCATGCTGAGTGCTGCGCAAGACGCGGATATTGGTGGCATGCAACTGCCTTACACGGTGGAAGCGGCAGCCAACGCGTTTTTCGCCATGGCTTCGGTCAGCATCGGTTCGGGCATGCTCACCACCGGTAACGCCAACCTGCTGATGAAGCACGGCACCGATTTGCAAAGGCAGGTGTTCGCGCTCAACGAATTTTCCGGTCGCTGGTCAGGCACGATGTGCCTGTCCGAGCCGCAGGCCGGCTCCAGCCTGAGCGATGTGGTGACGCGCGCCGTGCCCGATGGGCCCGATTCCGACAGCGACCCGCTGGGTCCACGCTACCGCCTCAAGGGCAACAAGATGTGGATCTCAGCCGGCGAGCACGAGCTGACCGAGAACATCGTGCATCTGGTGCTGGCCAAGATCCCCGACGAGCATGGCAAGCTGGTTGCGGGCACGCGCGGGATTTCCCTGTTCATCGTGCCCAAGAAAATGGTGGATGCACAAGGTGAACTGACCGGCGAGCGAAACGATGTGGCGCTGGCCGGCCTGAACCACAAGTGCGGCTGGCGTGGCACCACCAACACCTTGCTTAACTTCGGCGAGGGCAAGTACCCGGTCGGCGGCGAACCCGGCGCGGTGGGCTATCTCGTCGGACAACCTGGCAAAGGCCTGGCCTGCATGTTCCACATGATGAACGAGGCCCGCATCGGCGTCGGCCTGGCGGCCACCATGCTCGGCATGGCGGGCTACCACGCCTCGCTTGACTACGCGAAGAACCGCCCGCAAGGCCGCCCGATGGGTCCGGAGGGCAAAGACCCAGCCCAGCCACCGATCCGCATCATCGAACACGCTGATGTGAAGCGCATGCTGTTGGCCCAGAAGTCGTATTGCGAAGGCGCGCTGGCGCTGGAGCTGTACTGCGCGCGGCTGGTCGATGAGCAACACACGGGTGACGCGCAGGCGGCGGACGATGCGCGACTGCTGCTCGAAGTGCTCACGCCGATTGCCAAAAGCTGGCCCAGTGAGTGGTGTCTGGAGGCCAACTCGCTGGCGATCCAGGTGCACGGCGGCTACGGCTACACCCGCGATTTCCCGGTCGAGCAGTACTGGCGTGACAACCGACTGAACATGATCCACGAAGGCACGCACGGCATCCAGGCGCTGGACCTGCTGGGCCGCAAGGTGCTGATGGAAGGGGGCAAAGGCTTGCAGTTGCTCGCCGAGCGCATGCAGACCACCATGGCCCGAGCGGCGAATGTGCCCGAGCTGGCCCCCCACGCGCAGGCGCTGGGTGTGGCCTTGCAAGAAGTCGCTGCCGCCACCCAGGCCGCCTGGTCCACCGGCAACCCGACCGACGCACTGGCCAACGCCGTGCCTTACATGCAGGCCTTCGGCCACACCGTGCTGGCCTGGATCTGGCTCGACGTGGCGCTCACCGCCCACGCCGCGCCCGAGTCACCCGCGCGCACCGGCCGCCTGGCGGCCATGCGCTTCTTTTTTCACTACGAGCTGCCCAAGATCGGCGCCTGGTTGCAGGTGGTGAGCCACCGCGACGCCACCTGCGCCAGTCTGCCCGAAGACGCTTTTTGAACCACTCACAAAAGGAGACACCCATGACGCCACGCACCGTTCAACAGCTGTTCGACCTCAAGGGCAAGACCGCCCTCATCACCGGCGGCTCGCGCGGCCTGGGCCTGCAGATGGCCCATGCGCTGGGCGAGCAGGGCGCGCGCGTGGTGATCAGCTCGCGCAAGGCCAGCGACCTGGAGGCCGCCACCGCCGAACTGCAGGCCGCTGGCATCGACGCGCGCTGGATCGCCGCCGACTGCTCGAAGGAAGACGATATTCAACGCCTGGCCGATGAGTCGCTGCAGCGCCTGGGCGATATCGACATCTTGGTGAACAACGCGGGTGCTGCCTGGGGCGCCCCGGCTGAAGACCACCCGGTTGAGGCCTGGGACAAGGTGATGAACCTCAACGTGCGCAGCTACTTCATCCTGAGCCAGCTCATCGCCAAGCGCAGCATGATCCCGCGCCACCGCAGCGCGCAAGCTGCGGGTTTGCCCTATGGCGGGCGCATCATCAACACCGCCAGCATCGCTGGCCTCGGTGGCAACCCGCCCGAGATGACCACCATCGCCTACAACACCTCCAAGGGTGCGGTGATCAATTTCACCCGCGCGCTGGCCGCCGAGTGGGGCAAATACGGCATCACGGTGAACGCTATCTGCCCGGGCTTTTTTCCGAGCAAGATGACCATGGGCACGTTGAAGGCCATGGGCGAAGAAAAACTCGCCGCAAACGCACCGCTGCGCCGCCTGGGTGACGACGAAGACCTGAAAGGCCTGACCGTGCTGTACGCCTCCGATGCGGGCAAGCACATCACGGGCCAGTGGCTGGCGGTGGACGGCGGTGTGTCTGTGGTCACTGGTGGGTAGATGAGCATCCATGGAATTCTCTGTCCACATCCCCTTTGTCGAACTGCTCGGCTTTGAGTTGCTA
>JBLIJY010000005.1:0-19353 GCA_047636095.1 Hydrogenophaga sp.
TTCATCGCCCACTTCGGTGAGATGGGCAGCAAATGGGGCATCAACCGTACCGTAGGGCAGATTTACGCCCTGCTCTACATCGCGCAGCAAGCCCTCAACGCCGACGAAATCGCTGAGACGCTGGCGGTTTCCCGCTCCAACGTGAGCATGGGCCTGAAAGAGCTTCAGGCGTGGCGGCTGGTTCGGCTGCGGCATCAGCCGGGCGATCGGCGCGAATACTTCGAAGCACCGGACGATGTGTGGGAAATCTTCCGCGTGCTGGCCGAGGAGCGCCGCCGACGTGAGATCGAGCCCACGTTGTCGATGCTGCGCACGGCTCTGCTGCAAACGCCGCAAGGCGACGCTGAGCGCCATGCCCAGCAGCGCATGCGCGAAATGCACGACCTGATCGACCGGCTGATGAGCTGGTTCGACGACGTGCAGAAACTCGCGCCCGAAACCGCCCTGCAACTCATGGGCATGGGCAGCACCGTGACCAAGGTGCTTGAGTTCAAAGACCGCCTGACTGGCCGCAGCACCCGCGCCGCACCGAAAAACCCGAATAACGACGACCGCAACGCCGCCTAAATTTTCTACAAGAGTCCTCCCCAAGAACACACCATCATGGAACTCGACGCCCTCATCCTCTCGCGCATTCAGTTCGCCGCGAACATCAGTTTTCACATTCTGTTTCCCACCATCACGATCGCGCTGTGCTGGTTTCTGGTGTTTTTTCGCGTGCGCTTCGCCCGTACCCAAGACACGGCCTGGGAAGAAGCCTATTACTTCTGGACCAAGGTGTTCGCACTCACCTTTGCGCTGGGCGTAGTCTCGGGCATCGTGATGAGCTTTCAGTTCGGCACCAACTGGCCGGGCTTCATGGAGCGCACCGGCAACATCTCGGGACCGCTGCTGGGCTACGAAGTGCTGACCGCATTTTTCCTGGAAGCGAGTTTTCTCGGCATCATGCTTTTCGGGCGCGGCCGGGTCAGCGAGCGGGTGCATCTGACCGCCACCGCCTTGGTCGCCTTTGGCACCACCATGTCGGCGTTTTGGATCCTGAGTCTGAATTCGTGGATGCACACGCCAGCGGGTTATGAGATCGTCAACGGCCAGTTCATCCCCACCGACTGGCTGGCCGTGGTCTTCAACCCATCTCTGCCGTATCGGCTGACACATGTGCTGCTGGCATCGACGCTGACCGCTTCGTTCTTGATCGCTGGTTTGAGCGCCTGGCAGTTGCTCAAGGGCAGCGCCACGCGGGGCACCCACAAGGCATTTCGCGCGGCCATCTTCGTCGCAGCTGCTGCCATGCCATTGCAGTTCCTCGCTGGTGATGCGCACGGCTTGAACACGCTGGAGCACCAGCCGGCCAAAGTGGCCGCCATGGAAGGCATCTGGGAAACCGAGCGCGGCGCACCGCTCACGCTGTTCGGCATTCCAGATGAAAAAGAGCGCACCACCCACTTCGCGATCAAGATTCCCAAGCTCGCCAGCCTGGTGCTGACCCACGACCTGGACGGTGAGATCAAAGGTCTCAACGAATTCAAAGGCTCGCACCCGCCGGTGGCGCCCGTGTTCTACGCCTTCCGCGTGATGGTGGGCGTGGGCACGCTGATGCTGTTGGTCGCCGGCTTCACCGCCTGGCGACTGTGGAAGCAGCGTCGGGCGGCCCAGGTCAGCCTGCCACGCGCCCACCTCTGGGTGCTCTCGGGCATGGCGTTCTCCGGCTGGGTGGCCACGCTGGCCGGCTGGTACGTGACCGAAATCGGCCGCCAGCCCTACCTGGTTTATGGCCTGATGCGCACCAGCGAAGCCGCCACCACGGTGCCACCGCCTTACATCGCGCTCACCCTCACCGCCTACCTGATCGTCTACGGTCTGCTGCTGGTGACCTATGTGGGCGTGCTCAAGTACATGGCCGAGCATCCCAAAGAGCACGCATCAGAAGCACCGCGCGGCGCCGTGCTCGGCAAGGCGGGGGTTTGACATGACCTGGGCCGAATTCCTCCCGCTGTTTTTCTTAGCTGTGATGGGTCTTTCGCTGCTGGCGTATGTGATTCTGGACGGCTACGACCTGGGTGTGGGTCTGCTGCTGCCGCTGGCGCGAGACAGCGAGAAAGACACCATGATTGCCAGCATCGGCCCGTTCTGGGACGCCAACGAAACCTGGCTGGTGCTGGGTGTGGGCGTGCTGCTGATCGCGTTTCCGTTTGCGCATGGCCTGGTGCTGCAGGCGCTGTACCTGCCGGTGGCGGTGATGCTGATCGGGCTGATCCTGCGCGGCGTGGCATTCGACTTTCGAACCAAGGCACCGACGCGCTACAAGCGGTTCTGGAACCGCGCTTTCTTCATCGGCTCGCTCATGGCCAGCACCTCGCAAGGCTGGATGCTGGGCAGCTACATCACCGGCTTTGCACCCGGTGCCCTCGGCTGGGCGTTCAGCCTGGGCATTGCGATCACGCTGCCGGCGGCCTACGTGCTGCTGGGCGCGGGCTGGTTGATCATGAAAGCCGAGGGCGATTTGCAGCAGCGTGCGGTGCATTGGGCGCGCCGGGTGATGTGGCCGATGGCCGCCGCCCTGGTCGCCATCTCGGCGGCGACACCGCTGGTGAAAGTCGGCGTGCTGGAGAAGTGGTTTGGCGTGCCGCAGGTGTTTGCCTTGCTACCGGTGCCGCTGATGTGTGCGCTGGCCTTTTTTGCCATGCGCTGGGTGGTCACCCGCCCGGCGCTGGTGAAGGCCGGCTACGGCTGGCTGGTGTTCGCCAACACGGTGCTGATCTTCGTGCTGGCCTTCTTCGGCTTGGCCTACAGCATCTTCCCTGACATCGTGATTGGCCGCATGACGGTGTGGGAAGCCGCGATCAGCACCGCCTCGCTCAACGTAATCTTCTTTGGCGTGGCCATCACCCTGCCGGTGATCATTGCCTACACCGTGTTCATGTACCGGGTGTTCTGGGGCAAGGCGACCGAGCTCAAATACGGCTGATCGGATACAGCTGATTTTCAGCGGCTGGCGATGACGGTGCGGGTGACGACGCGCTCGTCACCCAACACGATCAGTGCAAACAGCAGCTCTTCCAAACCCTTGGCCTGATCAATGCGGCGTGCCAGCAAGGGCGTGGCCTGAGGATTGAGCACCACGAAGTCGGCCTCGCAGCCCGGCTGCAAATTGCCCACCACGCCCTGCAACCCCAGCGCCTGGGCCGCGCCTGCGGTGTGTTGCCACCAGAGACGAGAAGGCTTGAGGCTCACGCCCGGTTTGGTCTGACCTTCGCGGGCCACGCAGTAGGCCGCCAGCATGGTCTTGAAAGGCGAGAAGCTGGTGCCACCACCGACATCGCTGGCCAGGCCGTAGCCCATGCCGGCCGCGTCCGCCGCGAGGTAGTCGAAGAAGCCGCTGCCCAGAAACAAGTTGCTGGTCGGGCACACCGCGGCCACAGCGCCGGTGCGCTGCATCAAGGCGCGATCGGCATCGCTGAGGTGGATGCAGTGTGCATAGACCGCACGCTCGCGCAACAGGCCGAAATCGCCATAGGCGCCGAGATAGCTGCTCGCCGCCGGAAACAGCTCGTGCGCCCAGCGCACCTCGTCGAGGTTTTCGGCCACGTGAGACTGGACCCAGACATCGGGGTGCCTCAAAGCGAGTTCGCCCGCCCCGCGCAATTGCGCCGGGGTACACGAGGGCGCAAAACGCGGTGTGATCGCGTAGCCGAGCCGGTCCATACCGTGCCAGCGCTCGATCAGCGCCTCGGTGTCAACCAGGCTTTGCTCGGTCTCATCGCGCACACCATCGGGGCTGTTCCGGTCTTGCAGCACCTTGCCGGTGATGAAGCGCAGGCCACGTTCGCGCGCGGCCTCAAACACCGCATCGACCGAGGCCACATGGGAGGTGGCGAAGGTGAGCGCGGTGGTGACGCCGTGGCGCTGCAACTCATCAAAGAAAAAGTCGGCCACGCCGCGGGCATAGGTGGCATCGCAAAAGCGCGCTTCGTGCGGAAAGGTGTAATGCTCCAGCCAGGGCAGCAAGCCGTCGGCTGGCGAACCAATCACATCAAGCTGCGGGTAGTGCACATGCAGGTCGATGAAGCCCGGCGCGATCAGCTGGCCGCGCAGGTCTTGCACCACCAAGCCGGGAAACTGGCCAATCAGGGTGCCATGGTCACCCAGCGCCAGCACCCGCTGAACGCCTTGCACATCAGGGCCAGTGACGAGCAGGCCGTCACGCTCGAAAAGGGGTTGGTGTTGCTCGTCAAACGACAGCAGCGCGGCTCGGTAGGCTTGTTTCATGGCGGCTACTGTAGCCAACTGCCGAGAGCAGCTCACACAGCCAACCGCATGTGCTTCATCAAGGGTCTGCCAACCGGACGCAGCCGCAGGGGACTCAGGGCGAGAAGCGTCCCACCACGCCCTCAACCGCCCAGTCCATGTTCAGAATTTCGGCATCGCTGAGCACCTGCCCAGGCGCGATCACCAGCCGCCCGGTGTTGTCCTTCACCCCGAGACGGCCACCGGTAAACACCGTCACCTTGCCCGCCGCCATCTCGGCCTGGCGCGCCAGCACTTCGCTGCGCACTGCGGGCGGCACCTTGGGGCCGAAGCCTTCAACCCGAACCATGCCTTCACGCACACCGCCCCACACGTTAGCGCTGGCCCAGGTGCCACCCTGCACTGCCTGCACCCGCTGCGTGTAGTAGTCGCCCCAGTGGTGGGTGACGGCGGCGATCTGCGCGTCCGGCGCGAAGCGGCTCATGTCGGAGTGGTAAGCCACGGCCAGCCGACCGCGCTCCTGCGCGGCCACCATCACCGCGGTGGAGCCGGTGTGAAAGGCCAGCACCTCGGCGCCTTGGTTCATGAGTGTCATGGCCGCTTCGCGCTCGCGCGGCGGGTTGAACCACTCGCCCAGAAACACCACGCGCACGGTGGCCGCGGGGTTCACCGAGCGCATGCCCAGCGCGAACGCGTTGATGCCCTGCACCACCTCGGGAATCGGGAAGCCCGCCACATAACCGGCCTGGGTGGCGAGGCGACCCGCCGCGATGCCCGCGAGGTAGCGGCCTTCGTAGTACCGCGCGTTGGCGGTGGCCACGTTGGGCGCGGTCTTGTAGCCGGTGATGGACTCGAACTTCACCGCTGGGAACTCACGCGCCACCTTGAGCGTGGGCTCCATGTAACCAAAGCTAGGCGTGAAGATGATCTGGTTGCCCTCGCGCGCCAGATCGCGAATCACCCGCTCGGCGTCCGCGCCCTCGGCCACGTTCTCCACATAGGTGGTCTGCACCCGATCGCCCAGCGCAGCCTCGACCGCCAGGCGCCCGCGCTCGTGCTGGCGCACCCAGCCCGCCTCAGTCAGCGGGGCCACGTAGACAAACGCGGCCTTCACCGGAGGCAGGGCCACCGTGGGCGACTGGGCCGCCACCTGAAGGGAAAAGAGAGAGAAAAAGCTGGTGACCGCCAAAGCGCAGGCGCGCCGGGCCACGAGGTTTTTGTACATGGTGTTCCTCGACATGGCTTCCGTGAATGAAAAAGCGAACCGGGGAAGCACCGGTTTGCTGGGGAACGATTGTAAACCTGGCGCACCAGAGACGGCGGGTTGCGCTCGGGGGGTGACCGCACGCCAGAGCAAGCGTATGCTGTTCAACCATGGCCATCCCACATGCTCAACCCGGTCAGCCAGTCGACATCTCCGCAGCCGCCAGCCCTGGCGTGTTGAGTTCGACGGCTTTGTTCAAATCGCGCGATCTGGAGGTGATTCGCCTGCTGATCGGTGCCGGTAAGGGCATGCCGGTGCACCGGGTGCCGGGCGAGATCACGATCCAGTGTGTCTCGGGCCATCTTGAAGTGGGCCTGGAGGATGGTCCGGCCACGCTACAGCCCGGGCAACTGCTGTATCTCGAAGGCGATACGGTGCACAGCGTGACCGCGCTCACCGATGCCTGCGTCCTGGTCACCATCGCCTTGCCAGCGGCGCCTTCAGCCGCCTGAATCCACGGCCGCTCAGACCGAGCGCGCCACCACCATCTGCATCTGTTGCAGGCAAATGCTGCGGCGCGCGGCGTCCATGAAGCCCGCCTCAAAGCTGTTCCTGGCCAGCGTGATGACCTCGTCGCAGGTGAGGCTCAGCGCCTGCACCGTCTGCGCGAAGTTGGCGTTCATGTAGCCGCCAAAGTAGGCGGGGTCATCGGAGTTGACGGTGACGCACAGCCCAGCATCCAGCATGCGCTTGAGCGGGTGCTCGCGCAGATCGCTCACCACCCGCAGCTTGAGGTTGGACAACGGACACACCGTGAGCGGCAACCGGGTGTGCGCCAGCTCGGCCACCAGCAGCGGGTCTTGCAGGCAGGCCACGCCGTGGTCGATGCGCTCGACTTTCAGCAGGTCGATCGCCTGCCACATGTACTCCGGCGGGCCTTCTTCGCCGGCGTGTGCCACCAGGTGCAGACCCAGCTCGCGAGCACGCGCAAACACGCGCTCGAACTTCTCGGGCGGGTGCCCCAGCTCGCTGGAATCGAGCCCAACGCCGATGAAGTGTTCGCGGTACGGCAGCGCGGCATCCAGCGTGGTGAAAGCATCTTCCTCGCTCAGGTGGCGCAGAAAGCACAGGATGAGCGCGGCGCTGATGCCCAGCTTCTCTTTCGCATCCGCACAGGCCCGCGACAGCCCCTGGATCACGCTGACCATCGGCACACCACGCGCGGTGTGGGTCTGCGGATCAAAGAACAGCTCGGCGTGGATCACGTGGTCGGCGTGGGCGCGCTCGAAATACGCCCAGGCCATGTCGTAAAAATCGGCCTCTTGCAGCAGCACGCTGGCGCCGGCGTAGTAGATGTCGAGAAAGCTCTGCAGGTCGGTGAAGGCGTAGGCGGCGCGCAGCGCTTCGACGCTGGCATACGGCAGCGCCACGCCATTGCGTTGCGCGAGCGCAAAGATCAGCTCGGGCTCCAGCGAGCCCTCGATGTGCAGGTGCAGCTCGGCCTTGGGGATGGCGCGGGCGAGTTCGGTGGCGTTCATGGGGATCTCCTCAACACACGCCGTGCGTGATGCCGGCATTCTTCAGGTAGCGGCGGTAGGCAGCGCTCAGCCGGTCGGCCGACCCCATCACCTCACCGCCGTGGATCGGCAGGCGCGCTGGGCGCTGCGATTCCAGAATGGGCTGATCTTGCGAAAAAATGGTTTCCTGAAAGACGCGAAGCTCGTCGTCGCTGGAACTGTCATCGCTGGTGTATTGCGCAAACCAGAGCCGGCAGTGTTCGTCGTCGATCGGGCAGGCCCAGGCCACGTAGCTGTCTTGCGGTCCGCCGCCTTCGGCGCGCTTGGTCAGCAGCGCACTGTAGGGGCCCAAAACTTCGTAACGGTAATTCACCCAATCACCGGTGGCGCTGCTGGCGCTGGCCCGCGGCTGCCAGGCCTGGTATTGCTCGATCACCGGGCGGCCATCAAGCGTGTGGGTCACGTCGTAGGGCGGCACCTCGGGGTGCGAGGCCGCGCCCAGCCAGTCGCGGTGCACGTAGGCGAAATGCGCGGTGTCGAGGAAGTTCTCCACCGCGCGCGGTGCGCTGGTGGCCACGTCAAACGGACCGTAAATCAGGCGCCGCTGTGGCAACTCGGGCAAGGCGGGCGGTTCGCCGGCCGACTCGCTCAGGCAGGTCCAGATGAGGCCGTGCGCGCGTTGCGTGGCGTACCGACAGGCGCTGTGGCCAACCGGTGGCACGAACGCGGGCTGAGCCGGGATGCTCACGCAGCGCCCACTCGCGTCAAACCGCCAGCCGTGGTAAGCGCATTCCAATGCCCCGTCTTGCACCTGACCCAGCGAGAGGCGAGCCCCACGGTGTGGGCATTGGTCCTTCATCACCACCGGCTCGCCGGTGGCATCGCGCCAGAGCACGAGTTCGCGCCCCAGCAGGCACAAGGCCACCGGCTTCGCTTGTAAATCACTCTCCAGCGCCAGCGGCCACCAGAGGTGTTGTTCCACCACCATCGCGTGCTCCATTGCCATCCTCTCCAATAAGAAAAAACCACCCGACCAGCAAAACCGGTGGGGTGGCCGTGCCGACACCCGACAGCGGTCGGGGCGGCCCTGTGAGCCTGCCGTGTCTGGCTCAGTTGCCAGCCGGCACCTTGCCCTCAATGCCCTTGACGAAGAAGTTCACCTTGTCGCGCCAGGCCTGGTCGCCAGGGGCGCCGGCGGCCAGCACTTCCTTGCCGGTGTTGTCCACGATTGGGCCGGTGAACACCTCGAAGGTACCTGCCTTCATGCCAGCCTTGATTTCGTCCACCTTGGCGACGATCTCAGCGGGCACCTTGTCGGACACCTTGATCAGGTCGTTCAGGCCTTCTTTGACGCCCCAGACGGTGCGCTTGCTTTCCCAGGTGCCGGCCTTGAGCTCTTCAATCGTCTGGATGTAGTAAGGCGCCCAGTACACAACAGCCGAGCCCAGGTGGGCATTGGGTGCGAACGCGCTCATGTCGCTGTCCCAGCCAAAGGCGAACTTGCCATTGCGCTCGGCAGTTTCCAGCACGGCGGTGGAGTCGGTGTTTTGCAACAGCACGTCAGCGCCCTGGTTGATCAGGCTTTGCGCGGCTTCGGTTTCTTTCGGCGGATCGAACCAGGTGTTCACCCACACCGTTTTGACCTTGATCTTCGGGTTCACGCTCTGCGCCCCCAGGGTGAAGGCGTTCAGGTTGCGCAGCACCTCGGGAATCGGGAACGAGCCCACATAACCCAGGGTATTGCTCTTGGTCATGCTGCCCGCGATCACGCCAGCCAGGTAGGTGTCCTGGTAGAAGCTGGCGTCATAGATGCGCATGTTGGGCGCGGTCTTGTAGCCGGTGGCGTGCTCAAACTTCACATTGGGGAAGTCGGCCGCGACCTTGAGCATGGGCTCCATGAAACCAAACGAGGTAGCGAAGATGATCTGGTTGCCCTGCTGCGCCAGATCGCGGATCACTCGCTCGGCATCCGCGCCTTCAGGCACGCTTTCCACGAACGTTGTCACCACCTCGGCGCCAAACTTTTCCTCGACCGCTTTGCGGCCCAGGTCGTGCGCGAACGACCAGCCGGCATTGCCCACTGGGCCCACGTACACCCAGGCGGCTTTGATCGGCTCGGGCTTGGGGGCTTCGGCAGCCGCCGGTGCGGGCGCTGGCTCTTCCTTCTTGCCACAGGCCATCAACAGGCTAGCCGCCAGCGCGCTGGCGGCGGCGGCTTTGAACAGGGATCGTTTGCTCAGGTCGGTCATGAAAACCTCGGTTGGGTGGAAAAAGACAAAAAAACAACTCTGCATTATCTGCGCCAAAGCACAGCGTCTGAACGCGACAACAGGGCGTGGACGGTGCCAGGCCGTTCCAAGGCAGGCCCGGCCCCCTTGGGAAGCATCGATCCACGCAGCGGTAGAGCGGGGGTTAGCTGCCGGGGTAAAACGGCTTGCCGATGGACGTGGGCATGTTGATGCGAATCCAGGTGGGGTTGCGCGAGATCAGTACCAGCACCACGATGGTCGCTAGGTACGGCATCATGGTCAGAAACTGGCTCGCCACATTGACCCCGATGGCCTGCAAATGAAACTGCAGCATGGTCACGCCACCGAAGAGATAAGCACCAAGCAAGACGCGTGCCGGGCGCCAGGTGGCGAAGGTGGTGAGCGCCAGCGCGATCCATCCCTTGCCAGCAATCATGCCTTCGACCCACAGCGGCGTGTAGACCGTGGACACGTAGGCGCCTGAGAGTCCGCACAGCGCCCCGCCCGCCATCACCGCCAGCAGCCGGATGCGACGCACCGGATAGCCCAAGGCGTGCGCCGATTCAGGGCTCTCGCCCACACTGCGCAGCACCAAACCGGCGCGCGTGCGGTACAGAAACCAGATCATCCCCAGCACCAAAAAGATGCACACGTACACCATCGGGTGGTGGCGGAAGAAAGCCGAGCCCAGAAATGGAATGTCAGAGAGCACCGGAATGGCGAAGCTGGGCTGCTCAGGCAGCGAAGCCTTCACATAGCGCGCACCGGCAAAGGCTGAGAGCCCACCCCCGAACAGGGACAGCGCCAGACCGGTGGCGTACTGGTTGGTGTTGAGCCAGATCACCAGCACGCCAAAGATCGCCGCCAGCAACGCCCCCACCGCCATGCCCGCCACAAAACCAGCCAGCCCGCTGCCGGTGTGGACCACCGCCGCAAAACCGGCCAGCGCCGAGCACAACATCATGCCCTCGGCGCCGAGATTGACGATGCCCGCTTTCTCGTTGATCAGCAGCCCGAGCGAGGCGATGGCGAGCACGGTGCCCGCGTTGAGCGAGGCGGCGATCAACAGCGCAATCGGTTCCATCAGCTTTTCTCCTCGGCCAAACGGGGGCCAGCGGTGTCTTTTTCAGGAGCCGGTGCCAAACCGGCCTGGCTGGGCTTCAAGCCGCGCCCGGCTGAAGGCGCCGCGCGCAGTGCAGCGGGGGTGGACCCAACCAAGCGGTAATTGATCAAGGTGTCACAGGCCAGCAGCGTGAACAGCAGCAGCCCCTGGAACACCCCGGTGATCGACCGGGGCAGGCCCATGCGCGATTGGGCCAGCTCGCCACCAATGTAGAACATGCTCATCAGCAAGGCTGAGAACACAATGCCCACCGGGTGCAGCCGACCCACAAACGCCACGATGATGGCCGCAAAACCGTAGCCCACCGGTACATGCGGCGTGAGCTGGCCGATCGGCCCGGCGACCTCCAGCGCGCCAGCCAAGCCGGCCGCGCCGCCCGAGACCAGCAAGGCGGTCCACAGCGCCCGGCGCGAAGAAAATCCGGCATAGCGCGCGGCCGCTGGCGCCAGCCCGCCGACCTGCTGGGCAAAGCCAGCGCGGGTGCGAAACAGAAACACCCAGACCAGCAGCACGCCCGCCAACGCCAGCAAGATGCCGAGATTTACCCGCGAGCCAGTCATGAGGCGCGGCATCTGCGCTGCCGTCTCGAAGGTTTTGGTCTGCGGGAAGTTGAAGCCCGCCGGGTCTTTCCAAGGGCCATAAACCAAATAGTTCAGCACCTGAATCGCCACATACACCAGCATCAGGCTGACCAGGATTTCGTTGGCATTGAAGCGGTCGCGCAGCAGCGCGGTGATGCCCGCCCACACCATGCCACCCAGCGCACCCGCCAGCAGCACCGCCACCACGATCCAGCGGCTGGTGTCAGCGTCGGCTTGCAACGCCACGCCGGTGGCAAAAATGGCACCGATCAGGTACTGGCCCTCGGCGCCGATGTTCCACACGTTCGAGCGAAAGCACACCGCCAGGCCCAGGCCAATGATGAGCAGCGGCGTGGCCTTGACGATGAGCTCCGACCAGCCGTAGGCGCTCTTGATCGGCTCCCAGAAAAAGATCTCCAGGCCGCGCACCGGGTCCTTGCCCAGCATCACGAACAGCAACACACCCACCACCACCGTGATGGCAAGCGCCAGCAGCGGCGAGGCGTAGGCCCAGCCCGCCGACGGTTGGGCACGCGCTTCAAGCCGCAGCATGATCGACCTCCACAGCATGCTGTTGATCTGCCGCATCCCACAGCCCGGACATCCATTGCCCGATCAGCTCGGTGCTGGCGGCGGCGCGATCGACCGAGGGCGACAACCGCCCTTTGGCGACCACATGCAGCCGGTCGCAAATCTCGAACAGCTCCTCCAGTTCTTCGCTCACCACCAGCACCGCGCAACCCGCGTCGCGCAGCGCCAGGATTTCGCCGCGAATTTGCGCTGCGGCGCCCACGTCGACACCCCAGGTGGGCTGGCTGACGATCAGCAACGAAGGCTTGGCCTCGATCTCACGCCCCACAATGAATTTTTGCAGATTACCGCCCGAGAGTGACTTGGCCGCCGCGTTCGGGCCGTTGGCCTTGACCTTGTAGCGCTCGATGATGTCGGCCGCCTGGCGGCGCAGCGCGTTGACGCGAATCCAGCCAGACGCGCCGACCGCGTCGTTGCGGGTCAGCAGAAGGTTGTGCGCCAGCGACAGGGTGGGCACCGCGCCTCGACCCAGCCTCTCCTCGGGCACGAAGTGCAAACCCAGCGCCCGGCGCTGGCCGGGGCTCAGGCGCGCGGCGTCCTGGTTGCCCACCCGAATGCTGCCGCTCGGTGCGCGCATGTCTTCGCCCGAAAGCGATCGCAGCAGCTCGCTCTGCCCATTGCCCGAGACCCCGGCAATGCCCACCACCTCACCAGCACGCACCTGCAATGCCATGTCATGCAAATCGGTGCCAAACGGCTCGGCGCTCGCCAGACTGAGGCCATCGACCGACAACACGGTGGCACCAGGCTGCTGGGCCCGCAGCTTCAGCGCAGGCGGCTCGGCGCCAATCATCAGGCGCGAGAGCGAAGCGTTGCTCTCTTCGCGCGGGTCGCAGTCCCCGGTGACCTGGCCACCGCGCAACACGGTGCAAGCGGTGCAAAGAGCCCGAATCTCATGCAGCTTGTGGCTGATGTACAAGATGCTGCAGCCCTCGGCGGCGAGCTTTCTGAGCACGATGAACAGCTTGTCCACGGCCTGCGGGGTGAGTACCGAGGTGGGTTCGTCCAGGATCAGCAGCTGTGGGCTGGTCAGCAGCGCACGGATGATCTCCACCCGCTGCATTTCACCCACCGACAGCGTGTGCACCGGGCGCGCCGGGTCGATGTCCAGGCCGTACTCGGCCGCCTTGGCGGTGATGCTGGCGCTGACCTCGGCCAGGGAAAGCGATTTGTCCAGCCCCAGCCACACGTTTTCGGCCACGGTCAGCGTGTCGAACAGGCTGAAGTGCTGAAACACCATGCTGATGCCCAGCGCGCGCGCTTCCTGCGGGTTGCGCACATGCACCGGCTGGCCGTTGAACATCACCGCGCCCTCGTCGGGCTTGACCGAGCCGTAAATGATCTTCATCAGCGTCGATTTGCCCGCGCCGTTTTCCCCCAGCACCGCGTGAATTTCGCCCGGCAGTACCTGGAGCGAAATGGCCCGGTTGGCCACCACACCGGGGTAGCGCTTGGTGATACCGGTGAGCTGCAGGCGGGGTGTGGTCATGCGGTGGGGTCTCGGTTTTGACAGGTGGACTCAGGCAGCTTCAGGCTCAAGCCGGGGCAGCGCGGCAGCCACGCTTTTGATCTGCTCGCGCAACCAGCGCCCCGCATTCGAAGCATGGGTGCGCTCGTGCCAGAGCTGGTAATACATCATGCGAGGAAAAACGACCGGACTGGGGAGGATCTGCACCGGCAGCGTGCCCACGAATCGTTCGCAGTATTGCCGCCCGGTGGTCAGCACCAGCAAGCTGCCCGCCACCATGGCCGGGATCAGCCCGAAGTGCGGGCAGCGCGCCACGATCTTGCGCACCAGCCCCAGGCTGGCCAGATGGTCGTCGATCACGCCGCGTGCGCCGGGGTGGGTGGGCATGGGCGCGATGTGGTCGGCGGCCAGCCAAGCCTCGGTATCCCAGCCGCGCTTGACCGCTGGGTGGTGATTCGCCACCAGAGACACCACCTCGTCGCCGAACAGGCGGCCCAGATGCAGATCGTCCGGCGGCTTGGGCCAGTTGCCGATCACCACGTCGACCTGCCCCTGGGCGAGCTGGTGCCGGTAGTCGGCATCGGCAGACAGCGGGTGAATGTCGATGCCGCAGGTGGGCGCCTGGGCCTTGATCTGGGTCACCAGCTGGGGCAGAAAAGTGGGGTCGAGGTAGTCGCTTGCCGCCAGGCTGAAGACGTGGCGGGTGGTGGCCGGATCGAAGCTGCGCGCATCGGAAAACAGCATCTCGGCAGCCCGCAAGATATCCGCAGCGGGCTCCACCATGCGCAGGCCAGCCACCGTGGGCACCATGCCGGCGCCCGAGCGCACCAAAAGAGGGTCGCCAGCCAGCTCACGCAAGCGCTTGAGCGCCGCGCTCACCGCCGGCTGGTACATGCCCAGGCGCAGCGCGGCACGCGACACGCTGCGCTCGACCAGCACCGTGTGCAGCACGCGAATCAGGTGCAGGTCAATCTTGTCGAACATGGACACTGATTTCATACCGAGCGAAGGTGGGAGGAACTGGGATGGCTGTGATTCACGCCATATGCCTGAGCATATGTTGTGCCAAGACAGCAGCGCTATGCTGACGCGCATGACGAAGCCAAACCCCGGACAAACCCTGACTTTTTTGCGGCGTGGCCAGCCCGTGGCGCTGCGCAATGTACCACCCGATCGCACCCTGCTGCAGGTGCTGCGCGAGGACTTGCAGCTCACCGCCACCAAGGAAGGTTGCGGCGAGGGCGACTGCGGCGCCTGCACCGTGGTGATCGGTGAAGCGGTCAACGGCCAGCTGACCTACCGGGCCATCAACAGCTGCATCCGCCTCGCGCATTCGGTGGCGGGCATGGCGGTGTGGACGGCTGAGGACATTGCGGCGCCCGCTCCTGCGTTTGACACCAGCGCGTCATCGCGGCCTGGTGCCACCGCGGGTGGCGCCCAGCTTCATCCTGTGCAAGAAGCCCTGGTGCGCTGCCATGGCAGCCAGTGCGGCTTTTGCACGCCCGGGTTTGTGATGAGCCTGTTTGCCACCTACCAGAACGCCGGTGGCGACCAAGGCCACCCCGTTCACATCACCCGCGAGCAAGCGCAGGCCGATCTCTCGGGCAACCTGTGCCGCTGTACCGGTTACCGGCCCATCTTCGATGCAGCCATGACCATGGGCAGCTTGCCGCTGCCCCCCGGCTGCGTGGTGGATGAGGCCGCCACGCTGGCCGCGCTGGCCGTGCTCCAGCCCGAGCATCCCGCCGACGCCGCCTACCTGCGACCGACCACCTTGCGCGACCTGCTGCAGGCCCGCGCCAGCCACCCGCAAGCCCAGGTGGTGGCCGGCTGCACCGATGTGGGGCTGTGGGTCACAAAACAGCACCGGCAGTTTGACCAGGTGCTGGATGTGACCGCCGCGCGCGAGCTGCGGCAGGTGGCAAGCGACCCGCACCACATCACCATCGGCGCTGCGGTGCCGCTGGTTGACGCCTACGCCGCACTGGTGCAAGAACGGCCCCAGCTCAAGGCCTTCGCCCAACGTTTTGCCGGCCTGCCGGTGCGCAACTCGGGCACGCTGGGCGGCAACGTCGCCAACGGCTCACCCATTGGCGACTCGATGCCGCTGCTGATCGCTCTGGGCGCCAGCGTGGTGCTGATGCGCTGGGACCCGGAGCGGTCGGCCATCGCCCAACGCGAGCTGGCGCTGGAAGACCTCTACACCGGCTACCGCACCAACGTGATGCGCGCCGACGAGCTGCTGTGCTGGATCAAGGTGCCCCGGCCCACGGCGCACGAGAAGACCAGCGTGTACAAAATCAGCAAGCGCTTTGACGACGACATTTCCGCCGTTTGCCTTGCGATCCAGATGACGCTCACCAACGGTGTGGTGGCGCAGATATCGATCGGCGCTGGCGGCGTGGCCGCTACCCCCGCCAGAGCTCGCCAGACCGAAGCGGCGTTGCGCGGCCAGCCTTGGAACGCCGACACGGTCATAGTCGCCCAGGCCGCGCTGCGCGCCGAGTTCCAGCCCATCTCCGACATGCGCGCGAGCGCCGCCTACCGCCAAACGGTGCTGGGCAATCTGCTGCAACGCTTCTGGCTGGAGAGCCAGGGCATGACCGCCATCAACCTCGAATCGGCCACGGTGGAGGACCTCGCATGAACGCACCCGATCTGTCCCTGCTGAGAACACCAGAGCGCGCCGCTGGGCAATCCCGGCCGCACGAAAGCGCCCGCGCTCAGGTGGCCGGCGCCGCCACCTACATCGACGACATCCCCGAGCTGCGCGGTACGCTGCACGCCGCCCCCGTGTGTTCACACATCGCGCACGGCACGCTGCGAGGGATCGATACCGCCGCTGCGCTGGCCATCCCCGGCGTGCGCGCGGTGATCGACGCGCGCCACATCCCCGGCGACAAAACCCTGGCCGCGTTCGCGCACGACGAGCCGGTGTTCGCCACCGACACGGTGCAGTTCGTCGGTCAGGTGGTGGCCCTCGTGGTGGCCGACGACGTGATGACCGCGCGCCGCGCCGCGCGCTTGGTCAAGCTCGACATCGCGCCGCTGGGCGCGGTGCTCAGCGTGCACGAAGCGCATGCGCAGGAAAGCTATGTGTTGCCGCCGGTGCGGGTGGCGCGCGGTGATGCGGCAGCCGCTTTGCAACGTGCGCCGCACCAGATCGAAGGCCGCTTCGAGGTCGGCGGCCAGGAACACTTCTACCTGGAGGGTCAGATCGCCTACGCGCTGCCGCTGGAGCAAAACCAGTGGCGTATCCACACCAGCACCCAGCACCCCGGCGAGGTGCAGCACTGGGTGGGGCACGCGCTGGGCGTGGCCAGCCACGCGGTCACGGTCGAGTGCCGGCGCATGGGCGGGGGCTTCGGTGGCAAGGAAACACAGGCTGGGCACCTTGCCGTGTGGGCTGCGGTCGCCGCCAACGCCCTGCGCTGCCCGGTCAAGCTGCGGCTGGACCGCGACGACGACTTTCTGATCACCGGCAAACGCCACCCGTTCGCCTACCACTACCGCGCCGGCTTCGACGACAGCGGCCGGCTCTGCGGGCTGGAACTGGAGATGCTGGTGAACTGCGGTTTTTCTGCCGACCTCTCCGGCCCGGTGGCCGACCGCGCCATCTTCCACACCGACAACGCCTACTTTCTGGAGGACGTGGCCATTGCCAGCTACCGCTGCAAAACCCACACCCAGAGCCACACCGCGTTTCGCGGCTTTGGCGGGCCGCAGGGCGTGATCGCCATCGAGCGCATCCTGGGCGATATCGCGCGCGAGCTGGGCATGGACCCGCTTGATGTCCAGCTGCGCAACCTGTATGGCGTCGAAGAACGCCACACCACCCATTACCAGATGAAGGTGGAAGACAACATCCTCGCGCCCCTCATCAACGCACTCGCCACCACCAGCCGCTACCGCGAACGGCGCGAGCAAATCGCCGCGTGGAACGCCAAGAGCCCGGTCATCAAAAAAGGCCTCGCGCTCACCCCAGTGAAATTCGGCATCAGCTTCACCGCCACGATGTTCAACCAGGCCGGTGCGCTGGTGCATGTGTACATCGACGGCAGCGTGCAGGTGAACCACGGCGGCACCGAAATGGGCCAGGGCCTGAACACCAAGGTGGCGCAGATCGTGGCCGACGAGCTGGGTGTGCCGTTCGAGCGGGTGCTGTCCACCGCAGCCGACACCAGCAAGGTGCCCAACGCCAGCGCCACCGCCGCTTCTGCCGGCACCGATCTGAACGGCCGCGCAGCGCAGTTTGCGGCGCGCCATGTGCGCGACAACCTCGCGGCCTTTGTGGCCGGGCTGGATGGTGTGGGCGCTGGCGCGGTGCGCTTCGAAGCCGGTGAGGTGATCACACCCAACAACCGGCGCACCTTCGACGCGGTGGTGGCAGCCGCCTACGCCAACCGCATCCAGCTTTGGAGCGACGGCTTTTACCGCACGCCCAAGATCCACTACGACAAGACCACGCTGACTGGTCGGCCGTTCTACTACTTCGCCTACGGCGCAGCGGTGAGCGAAGTGGCCATCGACACGCTCACCGGCGAGAGCCGGGTGCTGAAGGTGGACATCCTGCACGACGTGGGCCAGAGTATCAATCCGGCGCTGGACATCGGCCAGATCGAAGGCGGCTTTGTGCAAGGCATGGGCTGGCTCACCACCGAGCAACTGGTCTGGAAAGCAGACGGCCACCTCGCCACCCACGCCCCAAGCACCTACAAAATTCCCGCCACGGGCGACATCCCCGCGCACTTCCGGGTTGACCTCTGGCCCGAGCCGAACCGGGAAGACAACGTGCATGGCAGCAAAGCCGTGGGCGAGCCGCCGTTCATGCTGGCCATCAGCGTGTTCGAAGCGTTGCGCGATGCGGTGGCGCAGGCTGGCGGAGATGCGAGCGCGATGAACGCGCCAGCCACAGCCGAAGCGGTGCTGCATGCCATTGCCGATCCAATCAACAACCAGACCGAAAACAGATAGAGCCGAGCAATTTATCTGGCACCCTTCCTGAACAGCCTGTAACATCTCCCCCTCGTGCATTGAGATCCAGGGCGCTGCGCTTCAGATTTGAATCTGCCAATGCAAAGTCGGTTGTTGTACAGACTCTCTTTAGAAAACACCCAGACAAGAGTAACTACCTTGAGTTTATTGCCTGCATCATCCTCGGTTGACTTGCGTAGATTGCGGCTGAATGATGCACGTGCTTTGCTGGAGCACAGCGGTCAGAGTCTGCCTACCGAACAAACTAATGCGACTCAATTTCTGCAAACTGTCATTGATAGACTGAGCGAACTGTCACTCAAAGACCCACTAACGGGGCTGTCCAATCGACGCTACTTCCAAGGAATTTATCGCGTGAGATTGAAGTAATAGCGCGATCAGGTGAGTCAAGCTTCCTATTAATGCTTGATATTGACCATTTCAAAAGTGTCAATGATCAATATAGCCACCCCACTGGCGATATCGTATTGCAGACAGTGGCCAAGACCCTCGCTGGTTGCGTGCGACCCATGGATACCGTGGCACGCTTTGGCGGCGAGGAGTTCGTCATTATCCTATCCAACTGCCAAAGACATTATGGTCAGCAAGTGGCGGAGCGGATTCGTGAGGTAGTCAGTGCTCTGAAAATAGAGTTGATCTCTGGCGTGACTTTGCAAGTTACCGTCAGCATTGGCGGTGCATTTGCACCACGTTGGGCTCGATCGACACCTGAGCTGTGGATCGATCGGGCGGATATTGCGTTGTATCGAGCCAAGTCTGAAGGCCGCAATCGCGTTTGCATTGAAGCACAGCCTGTACTGGCTGTCAGCGCAGAAGGAAAGAGTCTGCTGTTTAGTCCTCTGTCCATGGGTAACCCCATCTCGTTATATGTCGCATCCCGGATGATTGCATAGACTACAGGCGGTACCCCTTGTTCATCGCCAGAGCGACGATGAGGGAGTTGGTACAAGATCTGACGCAGGCTACCGGAGAGCTTCCATGATGATTGCCTTGCATAAGAATGCGCGCACCACGCCGGCCATCCGCGCCGAGATCGCCTCCAGCACCGCCAGTGCCGCCAGCCTGGCCCAGCGCTTTGGCGTGACCGAGGCCAACGTCTACAAGTGGAAGAAGCGCACCAGCTTCCAGGACTGCTCTCACACCGCCCACCGCCTACAAACCACCCTCACGCCGGCACAGGAGCGCGTGGTCGTCGAGTTGCGCCGCACGTTGCTGCTGCCCCTGGACGACTTGCTGGCCGTCACCCGCGAATTCATCTGCGCCAAAGCCACCCGCTGCGGGCTGGACCGCTGCTTGCGCCGCCATGGCGTGGGCAACCTCAATGCGCTCAAGCCAGCCACACCCCGCGAGCCACACAAGGGCTTTAAAAGCGACCAG
>JBLIJY010000006.1:0-18643 GCA_047636095.1 Hydrogenophaga sp.
CCACCCGTGCGACCTGCGCCATGCGCTCGGGCGTGGAGGTGGGCGCGAGCAGGAAGATCAGGTCCATCTGGTGCGCACGCAGCGCAGCGGCAAATTCTTCGCATTCCTCGGGCGGGTAATCCACCACCAGCATGCCATCAACCCCAGCAGCCGCCGCATCGCGCACGAAGCTGCCTGCGCCCTGTTTTTGGTCGTAACGCTCAATGGGGTTCGCATAGCCCATGAGCACCACCGGTGTGGCGCTGTTGCGTGCTCGGAAGGTCTTCACCATGGCCAGCACCTGCGTGAGGCCAATGCCCAGTGCCAGCGCGCGGTCGCCCGCCTTCTGGATCACCGGGCCGTCTGCCGATGGATCGGAAAACGGCACGCCAAGTTCGATCACGTCGGCGCCACCCTCCACCATGCCGTGCATGAGATCGGGCGTGATGCTGGCGAACGGGAAGCCTGCTGTGACGAAGGGAATGAGCGCTTTTCGATGCTGGGCCTTGAGGGCGTTGAACGTGGCGTCGATGCGGCTCATGGCGTTTTCACTCCCGCGCTAGTTGCACTTCGGGCTGCATGGGTGATGACCTTCACCACCGCGCTGTCGGTACCGCCTTTGACCGACTGGCCCTTGCAGCTGGGGCGGCAATAGAAATCGGCTTGTGAAAGATCGGCCACGGTGCCAATGTCTTTGTCGCCCCGACCAGACAGGTTGACCAGGATGGACTGGTCCGGTTTCATGGTTGCCGCCAGCTTCATGGCGTAGGCAATGGCGTGGCTGGACTCCAGCGCGGGAATGATGCCCTCGGTGCGACACAGGTAGTGAAAAGCTTCCAGCGCCTCGGTGTCGGTGATGCCCACGTATTCGGCGCGGCCGATGTCTTTCAGGAACGCATGCTCGGGACCGACGCCGGGGTAGTCCAGACCCGCGCTCACGCTGTGCGTCTCGGTCACCTGCCCGTTGTCGTCTTGTAGCACGTAGGTGCGGTTGCCGTGCAGCACGCCCGGACTGCCCTTTTGCAGCGAAGCCGAGTGCTTGCCGCTTTCCAGGCCTTCGCCAGCGGCCTCGACACCGATCAGCCGCGTGGCGGTGTGGTTGATGTAGGGGTAGAAGATACCCATGGCGTTGGAGCCACCGCCCACGCAGGCCAGCACCGCGTCGGGCTGCTCACTGGCGCATCCGGCTTCCTTGAGCATCTCGGGCATCTGTTTCAGACATTCCTCGCCGATCACGCTCTGGAAGTCGCGCACCATCATGGGATAAGGGTGTGGACCGGCCACGGTGCCGATGATGTAGAAGGTGTTGTCCACATTCGCCACCCAGTCGCGCATGGCCTCGTTGAGCGCGTCTTTCAGCGTCTTGCTGCCGCTCTCCACCGGCACCACCGTGGCGCCCAGCAGCTTCATTCGGTAGACGTTGGGGCTCTGGCGTTTCACGTCTTCGCTGCCCATGTACACCACACATTCCAGGCCGTAGCGCGCGCAGATGGTGGCGGTGGCCACGCCGTGCTGACCAGCGCCGGTCTCGGCAATGATGCGTGGCTTGCCCATGCGCTTGGCGAGCATGGCCTGGCCGATGGTGTTGTTGATCTTGTGCGCGCCGGTGTGGTTGAGATCTTCGCGCTTGAGAAAGATCTGGGCGCCACCTTGCTCGCGGCTCATGCGCGCGGCGTGGTAGATCGGCGAGGGACGGCCAACGAAGTGCGCCAACTCGCTGTTGAACTCAGCCATGAACGCGGGGTCGTGCTGGTAGTGGGCGTAAGCGGCCTTCAACTCGTTGATAGCGTGGGTGAGCGTTTCGCTCACGAAGCTGCCACCGTAAATGCCGAAATGGCCTCGGACGTCGGGTTGCTGGTAGGTCTGCATGGTGTGCTCTCGGTTCGGTGGCCCGAGCCTGCGCACAGGCAGGCTCAACTTGGGCGGGACAATTGCGCGTCGGCTGCGCGGACCGCAGCCACAAAGACATTCATTCGGTCGGCGTCTTTGATGCCCTTGATCGTGGCGCCATCAGGTGCGCGGGCTTCGACGCCAGAACTTACATCAACGGCCCAGGGCCGAACCAGGGCGATGCCCTCGCGCACATTTGCAGCGTCGAGTCCACCAGACAAAACGAGGCGAGAGCTGGCGTTTAGTTGTGGGTGTGACCAAGGAAAAGCTGTCCAGTCAAACGATTGACCGCTACCGCCATAACCCTCAACGTGGGCGTCGAGCAAGATGGCTTGGGCGAAGGAGAATTCTTGAGCGTATTTTATGAGATCAAAACCAGCGCCGGCTGAGCCAGGGGCAATGCGCGCGGCGCGCAGGTAAGGCCGAGCGGTGGCTTCGCAATCGGCTGGGGTCTCATCGCCATGAAACTGCAGCAAGGCCTGCGGCACTTCGGCTACCGCCTGGGCCACGAACTCGGGGCTGGCGTTGACGAACAGCAGCACCGGTGTGACGAAACAGGGCATGCGCCGCGCCAGCACGCCAGCGCGTTCGGGCGACACAAAGCGCGGGCTGTTGGGATACAGCACGAAACCGATCGCGTCGGCACCGGCGTGCACGGCAGCGTCTACATCGGCCTCGCGGGTGAGGCCACACATCTTGATGCGTGTTCGGTGAGTCACAGCACACCCCTGCGCTGTTTTGCGCCTTTGTCTGAAGTGGACCACGCCAGTGGCCCGACCAAGCCTGCTCTGAGGCGTACATGGTGAGAAGTCACTTCGTTCATGGGTTTGCTAAAAACTAGGGAAGCCAGTCGAAGGCGGGTGTTTGGGTCGGCAGGTTCCAGACCGAATCGTAGACCGGTCCCAGAAAATACAGGCCATTGGGGGAGAAGGTGGGGGCGGCGGCGTCGCGGTTGCGCGCGGCCAGCACCTGGGCCATCCAGTCCACCGGCTGGCTGCCGGTGCCAATGGCGATCAGGCAGCCCATGATGTTGCGGATCATGTGGTGCAAGAAGGCGCTGGCCTCGAACTCGAAACGCCAATAGGCGCCGCGTTGGTGGATGCCAACCTTGAGCATCTGTTTGACCGGGCTGTGGGCCTGGCAGGAGGAAGCGCGAAACGAGGTGAAGTCGTGCTCGCCCAGCAGCAGCTGGGCGGCTGCGCGCATCGCCTCCAGATCGAGCGGGCGAAACACCCAGCCAACCTGACCCGTGTCCACACTGGGGCGCACCGGCGAAGCCAGCAACACATAGGCGTAGCGGCGCGAGCGTGCGCTGCCGCGAGCATGGAAGGCGCTGGGCACCGGCCGCGCCCACTGCACCGCCACCGTGTCGGGCAGATAGCGGTTGGTGCCGCGCACCCAGGCCACTTCGGTGCGCTGCAGGGGGGTGTCAAAGTGCACCACCTGCATCAGTCCGTGTACGCCCGAATCGGTGCGGCCAGCGCACAGGGTGGTGACCTTGTCGAGCGCACTGAACGAAGCCAGCGCGCGCTCCAGCTGGTCTTGCACCGTGCGGCCACTGAGCTGGCTTTGCCAGCCCTCGAAAGCGCCGCCGTTGTAGCTCACGCCCAGCGCCATGCGTTGCCAGCTTGGCGGGTGGGATGCCGGGTACTCGGTGGGCGATACGGTCAAGGCAGGACAGACAGGGCAGGCCGCACGCGCAAGCTCAACCCAGTTCTGCCAAGAAGCTATCGGCCTTGGTTTTGAGGGCGCCAGAAGCTTCTGCCAACACCTCTTCGGCAAGCGAGCGAGCGCCTTCCAAATCTCCAATGGCGCGGAATTCCTCAGCCAGCGACAGCTTGGTGTCGAGCGGGTTCTCTTCAGTCAGGTCGGCGTCGTCTGATGCGCGAGAAGCCGGGGTATCGAAGTCGAAGTTGATCTCGCTGAGATCGAATGGCCTCTGTTGCTCTGGTTCGCTTGCCAGCGCAGGCAGGTCCAGATCGGGCTGTGCCTCTGTGGCGGCTACGGGTTCGGCTGCGGGAGACGTTGGGGGTTGGTCGAAGCTGAAGTCTGGCAGTGAGTCGTCCAGATGGAGCATCGGCTGATCGGACTCGGGTGGGCTGGACATCGATTCACGGGCCTGCTCGCTTGGCAGTGGCTCTGGTTCTGACAAAAAGTCGAGATCAAAGTCCATTGAACGCGAAGCCTGATCGGATGCTGACGGGCTGGGCATCGGTGCACGGTCTTGGTCACTTTGCAGCGGCGCTGGCTCGGACGGAAAGTCGAGATCGAAGTCCATGGGACTCGAATCGAGTGCAGCGAGGTCAACCGGCGGGATCTTCGTGAGTGCGTCGGTTATGTCCAGATCGTCGAGTGCGGACATGGCGCCGCCAGCAGGAGCGTGCGATAGAGAAGCGGGAAAGTCGTCGGTGGAGAAATCGAGATCGAGATCCAGACCTCTATCGGCTGCTGGGATGTCGTCACCGCGGGAAAGGGCGCTGTCGTCAAAAGGCTGGGTCAGCATGCCGCCTGCCGCGACCGCGCCCAGCGCCGCCCGTTGGTTGGCCGGTGCACCGCCCGGCTGGTACAGCGGGTTGTTCGGATCGAGCTCGCGACCCAGTGCGCAGGCGTGATCCCACTCGGGGCCATGACCCTCGGTGAGGCTGTAGGCCTCGGTGGCGACCACCTCGAAGGCCTTGGCGTCGCGTCGCTTGGCGTAAATTTCCAGCAATTTGTTGTGAATGGCCACGCGCGTGGGCGTGCTGCGCATGGCCTCCTTGAGGATTTCCTCTGCCTGCAGATCGCGGCCGTAGGCGAGGTAGACATCGGCCTCTGCAACCGGATCCACATCGCCTGCCGCGTCCAGCTGGCTGGGCGAATACACCATGGACGAACCTGAGGCGCTGGACTCGGCGGTGTCGATGCGTTGACCACCACTGGAGCCGAAAAACGAGTCGGGTTGCAGCCGGCTTTCCAAGAATGAGCTGTCGGCGGCTGTGTTCTTCTTGCGTTGGCGCATGCGGTAAAAGCCCAAGCCGGCGAGCAGCACGAGCAGGCCAGCTGCCGCTGGCAACACCAGCGGATTCTCTTGCAGCTGATCGAGCAGAGACGGTTCTTCGACTGTGGGTGCTGACACAGGTGCCGGTGCTGGTGCCGTCGGCTCGGCGCTGGGGCTGACCACATCGGGCTCGCTCAACGCTGGCGCGGTGGGCGGTGTTTCCTCGGGCACTGGCACTGGCACTGCAGCTGGTGCGGTCACTGTCGCGCCAGAGGCATCCCCGTTGGCGGCTGCAGGCGCCGGAGTACCTGGGTCTGCGGTCGGGGTGGGGATGCCCAGTTTCGCCAGTTCGTCGACGTTGCGCGCGAGCTCGGCCACCCGGGTGGATGCGCTGTTGGCCTGGCGCTCCTGGGCAATCTTGTCCTCTGCGCTGGGGGTACCTGGGGTGGCGCCCTTGGAGAGGGTGAGCTTGTCTTGCGTTGGGGCAGCTGGCTTTGGCTCTTGCACCTCAGCCTGTACCTGACCAGTGGCTTCTCGGCCGCCTGTGTCAACGGCGGCGGTGGGAACTCGGCCAGCCAAACGGCGGCGGAAATCGTCAAAGTCACGGCTTTGCGCTGCGATGATCTGGCGGGCTTCAGCAGCAGCAACGGCGCTGGCGGCTGATTCGCTTGGCAGGTCGATCACAGCGCCCGCTTTGATGCGGTTCACGTTGTCGCCAATGAACGCGCCAGGGTTGGTGCGCAGCATCGCGACCAACATTTGGTCAAGCGAGACATTGGCTGGCCGGTTGGCCTGTGCAATGCGACCTGCGGTGTCGCCGGCACGCACGTTCACTTGCGAAGAGCGCTCGGCGGCTGCAGAGGCCACCGCTGCGGCTGGGGCGGCGGGTGCTCGGGTGGCTGGGGCGAGCGCTGGTGGCAGGGCCTGCGCGCTGGCCGTTGCTGGTGGGCGCACTGGGAGCGGTACGGTCGCTGCGGGCAGCGGGGCCACTGGCGCTGCTGCCCGCGTCTGGGGCGGATCGATGAGCAGCGTGTAGTCGCGCACGATGCGGCCCGACGCCCAGCTGGCCTCAATCATCAAATCCACAAAGGGCTCGTTGACGGGTCTTGGGCTGCTCAGGCGCAGATAGGCGCGGCCATCGGGGCGCCGCTGCAGCGTCAGCTGGGCGCTCCCGAGGGCTTGGTTGAACTGCAAGCCAGCAGCGGTGAACGCCGCTGGCGTGGCCAGCGCGACGCGCAGGCTGCTGGCCTCCTCGGCGGTGATCTCAGGAACTTCGATTTCAGCGCGCAAAGGCTCGCCCAAAGCGGACTGCACCACGATGCGCCCGAGGGCCAGTGCCGTCGCATCCCCGGTGTGTGCCAGGCCGGTGCCCAGCACCACGGCCATGGCGACCGCGTGCAACCGAATGGTGCCGCTAAAGCAGAGCTTTTTGCGCGCAAAGGCAGTCGGCTGGGCAGGGGTATGGCGGGGGTTGGATGGCACGTAAACCTCAATGTGGAAACCGATAAATCACCTTAACATCAACGAATTGGAGTAACAAGCTGGCAACCCGCTTGATATTCCAAGGCGCCCGTTGGTCGCCCAGCAAGCCGGGCTGACGTTGTGGCACCACAACGGGCCAGTAACGAACCGTTCAGACTGGCCGTTTTTGACGGGACGGCTCAAGCCGTCAGCAAAATACGCAGCATGCGGCGCAGCGGCTCGGCCGCGCCCCACAGCAGCTGGTCGCCGATGGTGAAGGCGCCGATGTAAGACGGCCCCATCGCCAGTTGGCGGATGCGACCGACTGGGATCGTCATGGTGCCGGTGACCGCCACCGGGGTCAGGTCTTTCAGGGTGGCCTCTCGTGTATTGGGCACCACCTTGGCCCAGGGGTTGTCGGCGGCGATCATGGCTTCGATGTCGGCCACCGGCACGTCTTTGTTGAGCTTGAAGGTCAGCGCTTGGCTGTGACAGCGCATCGCGCCCACGCGCACGCAGAAACCGTCGACCGGAATCGGTGCTGAGCCGAAGTCCTCGCCCAGCCCCAGGATTTTGTTGGTCTCGGCCATGCCCTTCCACTCTTCCTTGGAGACACCCCAACCAGGCTCGCCCTGGTTTTTGCCAACCCCAAGGTCCTTGTCGATCCACGGAATCAGCGAGCCACCCAGCGGCGCACCGAAATTGGCTGTCTCCACGCTGGAGAGCGACCGCTGCTTGGCAATCACCTTGCGATCGATTTCCAGGATGGCGCTCTTGGGATCATCCAGCAGGCTCTTGACCTCGGTGTGGAGCGTACCGTATTGGGTGAGCAGCTCGCGCATGTGTTGCGCGCCGCCACCGCTGGCGGCCTGGTAGGTCTGGGTGCTCATCCATTCCACCAGCCCAGCTTTGTAAAGCGCACCCACGCCCATCAGCATGCAGCTCACGGTGCAGTTGCCACCAACCCAGTTGCGCCCGCCTTGGACCAGTGCGTCCTGGATCACCGGCATGTTGACCGGATCGAGCACGATCACCGCGTCTTTTTCCATACGCAGGGTGGAGGCGGCGTCGATCCAGTGGCCCTTCCAGCCGGCAGCACGCAGCTGAGGGAAGACGGCGCTGGTGTAGTCGCCGCCTTGGGCGGTGATGATGATGTCGCAGCGCTGCAGGGCTTTGATGTCGTGTGCGTCTTGCAGCATGGTCTCGTTCTTCGCCATCGCCGGCGCCTTGCCGCCAGCGTTGGAGGTGGAGAAAAACACCGGCTCGATCAGGTCGAAGTCTTTCTCTTCGACCATGCGGTCCATCAACACCGAGCCAACCATGCCGCGCCAGCCGACCAACCCAACTAACTTGTTGCTCATTTCAAACGCTCTTTCAGATCAAAAAAACAGGCCAGACTCGATCAGCCCAGCGCCTTGACGACCGCATCGCCCATTTGCGCGGTGCCGACCGCTATGGTGCCTGCGCTGTGGATGTCGGGTGTGCGCAGGCCCTGAGCCAGCACTTTTTGCACCGCCGCCTCGATGCGCAGCGCAGCAGCTTCCTGGTTCAGGCTGAAGCGCAACATCATGGCCGCGCTCAGGATGGTGGCCAACGGATTGGCCACGCCTTTGCCAGCAATGTCGGGCGCGCTGCCGTGGCTGGGCTCATAAAGACCCTGGCCTTGTGCGTTCAAGCTGGCCGAGGGCAGCATGCCAATGGAGCCGGTGAGCATAGAGGCTTCGTCGCTCAGAATGTCGCCGAACATGTTGCCAGTGACCACCACGTCAAACGCTTTGGGCGCTTTGACGAGTTGCATGGCGGCGTTGTCCACATACATGTGTTGCAGTTCCACGTCGGGGTAGTCCGCGTGCACCTCGGTCACCACGTCTTTCCAGAACTGGAAGGTTTCCAGCACGTTGGCTTTGTCCACGCTGGTGACCTTCTTGTTGCGCTTGCGCGCGGCTTGGAAGGCGACGTGGGCGATGCGCTCGATTTCGGGTCTGCTGTAGCGCATGGTGTCGAAGGCTTCCTCAGCGCCAGGGAAGTGGCCGTCGACGGCGGTGCGCCGACCACGTGGTTGACCGAAGTAAATGTCGCCGGTGAGCTCGCGGATGATGAGGATGTCCAGCCCTGAGATGATTTCGGGTTTGAGGCTGGAGGCATCCACCAGCTGCTCGTAGCAAATGGCTGGCCGGAAGTTGGCGAACAGACCCAGGTGTTTGCGCAGGCCCAGGATGGCCTGTTCTGGGCGCAGTGGGCGATCGAGCTTGTCGTATTTCCAGTCGCCGACCGCACCAAAAAGAATCGCGTCAGCTGCTTGGGCCAGCTTGAGCGTGGACTCGGGCAGCGGGTGGCCGTGGGCGTCGAAGGCGGCTCCGCCCACCAGGGCGGACTCCATCTCAAGCGGCAGGTCGAGCGCGTCGAGCACTTTGATGGCCTCGGCCACAATTTCGGTACCGATGCCGTCACCGGGAAGAACTGCAATTTTCATGTCGTGTGTCTGGTGTGAGAACCCGCTGGGCAAAACGCATGGGCGATTCGCCCAGCGCTCGGCTTGTCATGCCGGCATGGTGTTGGCCAGCCAGGGTTTGGTGGCGAGTCGCGCGGCCTCGAAGGCGGCGATTTTGTCTTTGTGGCGCATGGTCAGCCCAATGTCGTCCAAGCCGTTGAGCAGGCAGTATTTGCGAAACGCCTGCACGTCGAACGCCAGCGTATCGCCCTGCGGCAGCACCACCGTCTGGCGCTCCAGATCGATCGTCAGCTCGTAGCCGGGAAAGGCCATCACCTCGTTGAACAAACGATCGACCTGAGACTCGGACAGCACGATGGGCAAAATACCGTTCTTGAAACAGTTGTTGAAGAAGATGTCCGCGTAGCTGGGGGCGATGAGCGCGCGAAAGCCGTATTGCCCGATCGCCCACGGTGCGTGTTCCCGGCTGGAGCCACAACCGAAATTTTTGCGCGCCAGCAAGACAGAGGCGCCAGCGTAGCGCGGTTGGTTGAGAACGAAGTCGGGATTGGGCTTGCGGCTGGCCGGGTCCTCACCGGGCTCGCCCTTGTCGAGGTAACGCCACTCATCAAACAGGTTGGGGCCGAAACCGGTCTTGTGGATCGACTTCAAGAATTGCTTGGGGATGATCGCGTCGGTGTCGACGTTTTCCCGGTCGATCGGCGCAACCAGGCCGCAGTGTGTGGTGAAAGGGGTCATTTCTTCTTGGCTGCGTCTTCGAGCACCTGGCCGCCCTTTTGGATGTCTTGGCCCACACCTTTCACGGTGTTGCAGGCGCTCAGGAACAAAACGACGGTGGCAGCGAAGAGAGCAACGATCGGTTTCATGGCATTTTTCTTTCAGGCAAATTGACGGATGTCGACAAAGTGACCATGGATGGCCGCAGCGGCCGCCATGGCAGGAGAAACCAGGTGGGTGCGCCCACCAGTGCCCTGGCGGCCTTCGAAGTTTCGGTTGCTGGTGGAGGCGCAGCGCTCGCCCGGCTCCAGCCGGTCGGCGTTCATCGCCAGGCACATGGAGCAGCCAGGCTCACGCCATTCGAAACCCGCGGCCTTGAAGATTTCGTGCAGGCCTTCGCGCTCGGCCTGCGCCTTCACCAGCCCGGAGCCCGGCACCACCATCGCCAGCTTCACGTTCTTGGCCACTTTCTGACCCAGTTTCTTCACCAGCGCCGCTGCCTCGCGCATGTCTTCGATGCGGCTGTTGGTGCAAGAACCGATGAATACTTTGTCGACAAAAATATCGTTCAGTGGCTTGCCGGGTTGCAAGGCCATGTAGGTCAGCGCGCGCTCGATGGCGCTGCGCTTGTTCGGGTCTTTTTCTTTCTCGGGATCGGGCACATGCCCATCCACACCGAGCACCATTTCGGGTGAGGTGCCCCAGGTGATCTGCGGCACGATCAGGGTTGCATCGAGTTCCACCACCGCGTCAAATTGGGCGTCAGGGTCCGTTTGCAGGGTCTTCCAGTAAGCGACTGCCTGATCCCACTCAACGCCGGTGGGCGACAGCGGGCGGCCTTTGACGTAGTCGATGGTTTTGTCGTCCACCGCCACCAGGCCCGCGCGCGCGCCGCCTTCGATCGCCATGTTGCACACCGTCATGCGGCCTTCGATGCTCAGCGCCCGGATCGCGTTACCACCGAATTCGATCGTGTAGCCGGTGCCGCCCGCCGTGCCGATGCGACCGATGATGGCCAGTACGATGTCTTTGGCGGTCACGCCTTTGACCAGCGTACCTTCAACCTTCACCAGCATGTTCTTGGCCTTCTTGGCCAGCAGGGTTTGCGTGGCCATCACATGCTCGACCTCGCTGGTGCCGATACCGTGGGCCAGCGCGCCGAATGCGCCGTGGGTGGATGTGTGGGAGTCACCGCAAACCACCGTCATGCCGGGTAGGGTGGCGCCGTTTTCCGGGCCGATCACATGCACGATGCCTTGCCGCTGGGACAGGAAGGGGAAGAAGGCGGCAGCGCCGAATTCAGCGATGTTTTTGTCGAGCGTGACGATTTGCTCTTTGCTGATCGGATCGGTGATGCCGTCATAGCCGTGCTCCCAGCCGGTGGTGGGCGTGTTGTGGTCGGCGGTGGCCACGATGGAGCTCACCCGCCAGACCTTGCGACCGGCTTGGCGCAAACCTTCGAAGGCCTGCGGGCTGGTGACTTCGTGCACCAGGTGGCGGTCGATGTAGAGGACCGAGGTGCCGTCTTCTTCGGTGTGGACGACGTGCTCGTCCCAGATCTTGTCGTAAAGGGTGCGTCCCATATTGGCATGTACCTCGTCAGTTCGGTGAGCTAAGGCTGGATTTTATGGCAACGAAGCTGCGGTGCTGCGGCCAGTCCCGGCCGAACCATTGACAGGGCAGTCGTGAAGAAAAAACGCCCACTCTGCTTGGCGCGGGGTGGGCGATTATGTGGCTGCGTAGCCCAGCCCATTCGGGCGGGGCGCTGTGTCTCAGCGGTTGGCGGGAATGTCGCGGCGTGGCGAGCCAGTGAACAGCTGGCGCGGGCGGCCAATTTTGTACTCGGGGTCGCCAATCATTTCGTTGAGCTGGGCGATCCAGCCCACGGTGCGGGCCAGGGCGAACACGCCGGTGAACAGATTCACCGGGATGCCGATCGCGCGCTGCACAATGCCAGAATAGAAGTCGACGTTCGGATACAGCTTGCGCGAGACGAAGTAGTCGTCTTCCAGCGCAATTTTCTCGACTTCCTTGGCCAGCTTGAACAGCGGATCGTTTTCCAGGCCCAGTTCGGCCAGCACCTCGTTGCAGGTTTCCTGCATCAGCTTGGCGCGGGGATCGTAGTTTTTGTAGACGCGGTGGCCAAAACCCATCAGCTTGACGCCGGAGCTTTTGTCCTTGACCTTCTCCATGAACTCGCCGACTTTGGATATGCCGCCCTGAGCCTGTATGTCTTCCAGCATGTTCAGACAAGCTTCGTTGGCGCCACCGTGAGCGGGGCCCCACAGACAGGCCACGCCCGCAGCAATGGCAGCGAATGGGTTGGTGCCCGACGAGGCGCACAGGCGCACGGTCGAGGTGGACGCGTTTTGCTCGTGGTCGGCGTGCAAGATGAAGATGCGGTCGAGTGCGCGCTCAATCACCGGGTTGACCACGTATTCTTCACAAGGCGTACCGAACATCATCCGCAAGAAGTTACCTGCGTAGGACAGGTTGTTCTGCGGGTACATGTAGGGCTGGCCCGTCTTGTACTTATAAGACAGCGCCACCAACGTCGGCATCTTGGCGATCAGGCGGATCGCTGCGATCTCGCGATGCTTCGGGTTGTTGATGTCGGTGCTGTCGTGATAAAAGGCCGACATGCCGCCCACCAAGCCGGTCAGAATGGCCATCGGGTGTGCGTCCCGGCGAAAGCCACGCAGAAAAAACTGCATCTGCTCGTTCACCATCGTGTGGTTGGTGACCATCGACTGGAAGGCTTTGCTCTCCGACTCGTTGGGCAATTCCCCGTTCAGCAGCAGGTAGCAAGTTTCCAAGTAATTGCACTGAGTGGCCAGCTGCTCGATCGGATAGCCGCGGTACAGCAGCTCACCCTTGTCGCCGTCGATGTAGGTGATGGACGATTGGCAGGCGGCGGTGGACAAAAAGCCGGGGTCGTAGGTGAACATACCGGTCTGCGCGTACAGCTTGCGGATGTCGATCACGTCGGGCCCGATTGAGCCGGCGTACACGGGCAGGTCCACGCTGGGGCTGCCATTGGAAAACGACAGGGTGGCTTTGTTGTCAACGAGTTTCATGCGGTTTCCTTAAACAAGCGGTCTCAAACGGTGGGCTTGGCTGTGCGCAACAGGGCCAGCACGTGGTGGACGTCATCGCGGGCGAGTTCGCCCTCGGGGGATTTTCGACCGAACAACAGATCGAGCAGATCGTTGTCGGACAGGTCCATTAAAGCGCCGAGAGCTTCGGCCTGCCTGACAGTGAGGTTTGCCGCGTAGCTCTCGAAAAAGCGCTGGATGAACAGATCGTTCTCCAACAGCCCACGGCGGCAACGCCAGCGCAGCTTGCTCAGGGCGCGTTCGTCGAGTGGTTCATCGAGGCTGCCGGTAGCGGTCATGGTGGATCTGGTAGCGGGCTCGATCAGATCGAGCGCATCACCAGCATTTCCTTGATTTTGCCAATCGCCTTGGTGGGGTTCAGGCCCTTGGGGCACACATCCACGCAGTTCATGATCGAGTGGCAACGGAACAGGCGGTACGGATCTTCGAGGTTGTCCAGACGCTCGGCCGTGGCTTCGTCGCGACTGTCGGCGATGAAGCGGTAGGCTTGCAGCAGACCGGCCGGACCCACGAACTTGTCTGGATTCCACCAGAAGCTGGGGCAGGCGGTGGAGCAGCTTGCGCACAAGATGCACTCGTACAGGCCGTTCAGTTCGTCGCGTTCTTCCGGGCTCTGCAACCGCTCGGTTTCGGGCGGGATGCTGTCATTGATCAGGTAAGGCTTGATGCTGTTGTAT
The DNA here is from genome assembly GCA_047636095.1 of Hydrogenophaga sp. Taxonomy (GTDB): domain Bacteria; phylum Pseudomonadota; class Gammaproteobacteria; order Burkholderiales; family Burkholderiaceae_C; genus Hydrogenophaga. The sequence continues at coordinate 13,270 of JBLIJY010000006.1, forward strand.
TGCTTGAAAAACAGCGTCATGTCCACAATCAGGTCGCGCACCACCGGCAGGCCAGGCAGTGGCTTGAGCGTGATCACGCCGGGCAGCGTGCTCATATTGGTGATGCAGGCCAGACCGTTCTTGCCGTTGATGTTCATTGCGTCCGAGCCGCACACGCCTTCGCGGCAGGACCGGCGAAACGAGATCGACGGATCAACTTTCTTGAGCTTCATCAGCGCGTCGAGCAGCATGCGCTCGTGGCCGTCGAGCTCGACCTCGATGGTCTGCATGTAAGGCTTGGCGTCTTTTTCTGGGTCGTAGCGGTAGATCTTGAAGGTGCGAAGTGCCATGGTATTTACTCCTGAAGTGTTTCGGGATCCAACGCTGCAGGGCTCCGTTTCAAGGAAGTGGCGGAACTGGCTGTGCCAGACCGCAGACATCGTATCTTGAGAGGAGCGCCGCAGGCGAGCAGGGGGTACTCGTGTGTTTCGCGGGGTGTGGTTAAAAAGTTCTGACTTTGGGCGGAACGGATTCCACCGTCAACGGCTTGAGGTTGACCGGCTTGTAACCCAAGCTGTTGTCGGCGCTGTACCACAGGGTGTGTTTCATCCACTCTGCGTCGTTGCGGCCCAGCGGGAACTGGGGGTCGTCGGCCGGGCGCTCGTAGTCGTTGACCGTGTGGGCACCGCGGCACTCCTTGCGCGCAGCGGCTGAGGTCATGGTGGCCTGGGCGGACTCGATCAGGTTTTCTACTTCCAGCGCTTCGATGCGCGCGGTGTTGAAGACCTTGGACTTGTCTTTCAATGCGATCTTATTGACACGGTCACGCAGGGCGCTGATCTTCTGCACGCCTTCGTCCAGGCTGGCTTGTGTGCGGAACACACCAGCGTGTTGCTGCATCACGGCGCGCAGATCGTTGGCCACATCCTGGGCGTACTCGCCGTCGGTGGTGGCATCGAGCCGGGCCAGGCGCGCCAGGGATTTGTCGGCAGCGTCGGCTGGCAGGGGCTTGTGCACCTTGTTTTTGTCGTTGAACTCGACGATGTGATTGCCAGCGGCGCGGCCGAACACCAGCAGATCGAGCAGCGAGTTGGTGCCCAGGCGGTTGGCACCGTGCACGCTGACGCAGGAACATTCACCCACGGCGTACAGACCGTTGACCACCTTTTGCGCACCATTGCCGCCATCGGGTATGACCACCTGACCGTTGATGTTGGTGGGAATGCCACCCATCTGGTAATGAATGGTGGGCACAACCGGGATCGGCTCGCGGGTGATGTCGACATTGGCGAAGTTCACCCCAATCTCGTAGACCGAGGGCAAGCGCTTGTGGATGGTCTCAGCACCCAGATGGTCGAGCTTGAGGAGCACGTAATCTTTGTTCGGACCACAGCCTCGGCCTTCCTTGATTTCCTGGTCCATGCAACGCGAAATAAAATCGCGTGGCGCGAGGTCTTTCAGCGTGGGCGCGTAGCGCTCCATGAAGCGCTCGCCTTCGCTGTTGAGCAAAATCGCGCCTTCGCCGCGGCAGCCTTCTGTGAGGAGCACGCCGGCACCGGCGACGCCGGTCGGGTGGAACTGCCAGAACTCCATGTCTTCGAGCGGAATGCCGGCACGCGCCGCCATGCCCAGGCCGTCGCCGGTGTTGATGTAGGCGTTGGTGGAAGCCGCGAAGATGCGGCCGGCGCCGCCGGTGGCGAGCAGCGTGGTCTTGGCTTGCAGCATGTAGGTTTCGCCGGTTTCCATTTCCATCGCGGTCACACCCAAAACATCGCCGTCAGCGTCGCGGATCAGGTCCAGCGCCATCCACTCGACAAAGAAGGTGGTGCGTGCGGCCACGTTTTGCTGGTACAGCGTGTGCAGCATCGCGTGGCCGGTGCGGTCGGCTGCGGCGCAGGCACGCTGCACTGGTTTCTCGCCGTAGTTGGCGGTGTGGCCGCCGAAAGGGCGCTGGTAAATGGTGCCGTCTGGGTTGCGGTCAAACGGCATGCCGAAGTGCTCCAGCTCATACACCACCTTGGGTGCTTCGCGGCACATGAATTCGATTGCATCTTGGTCGCCGAGCCAGTCCGAGCCCTTGATGGTGTCGTAGAAGTGGTAGTGCCAGTTGTCCTCGTTCATGTTGCCCAGCGAGGCGCCGATGCCACCTTGAGCGGCGACGGTGTGCGAGCGAGTCGGGAACACCTTGGACAGCACGGCGACCTTCAGGCCGGCGCGCGCCAGCTGCAGCGAGGCGCGCATGCCGGAGCCGCCGGCGCCAACGATCACGACGTCAAACTGGCGGGTGGGGAGATTTGCGGTTGCGGACATGGAATCAGATCCTCCAGAGAACTTGAACAGCCCAGCCCATACAGGCCACGAGCCAAACGATGGTGAACACATGCAAGCCCAGGCGGATGCCCGGCGGCTTCACGTAATCCATCCAGATATTGCGCATGCCGACCCAGATGTGGTAACCCAGCGAGACGAACACAGCCAAGGTCAGCGCTTTCATCCACTGGGGAGCAAAAATGGCTGCCCAAGACTCGTAGCCGATCGGGCCACTGGAGAAGGCAACCTCGGCAATCACCAACAGCGTGAACAAGGTGAGCAGCGTGGCAGTGATCCGCTGGGCCAGCCAGTCGCGTGTGCCGAAGTGCGCGCCAGAGGTGACGCGTTGGGTTCCGTAATTGACAGCCATCTTGGTGTGTCCTTAAAAATTGGTTTGTAGCGTGTGGAATTGAAAGGGCAGCTGTTGCAATCAGTAGATGCCGAACAGCTTGGCGCCCAGCACCAAGGTGAGGCCAATGCTCACCACCAAGGCGGCCAAGGCAGTGGACTTGCCAAACTCCTTCGACACCTTGTGGGTAGCGTCCATGTAGACATGCCGAACGCCTGCGAGCAGGTGGTGCAGGTAGGCCCAAATGAGTGCCAGCACCACCAGCTTGAATAGCCAACCTGGCACAAAACCCACACCGACCGAGAAAGCCGAGGTGAAGCCAGCGAAAGAAATTTCGGACGACACGGAGGTGTCGAACAACCAGACTATCAGGGGCAGCAGCAAAAACATCAAACCACCACTGGCGCGATGCAGGATGGAGACCCAAGCCGCTGGCGTCATGCGGTAGGTGGTGAGATCGCTGAAGGCGTTGATATTGCGGAATTCGGGCCGCTTGCGAGTCACTTCGGTCATGGGGAGGGTGCTTTCTTCCGATGTGGATACGGGGGGTGGAAGGGTGATGTAACGCGTTGGTAACTCGGTGATGAGGCCTGCAAATTCTATTGCAATGCACCATACCGGAGGCTGACACGGGGACACTGTTGCAGGCGCCTCAACTCAACTCAACTCAACTCAGCTCGTTGCGGTAGTGGCGACTGTCGGTGCGGTAAAGGCCGCGGCGCAGCTCCATCGGCACGTCGTTGTAGGTATAGGCCAAGCGCTCCACGCTCAGCAGCGGATGGCCGACGCACACCGCAAGCAGTTGGGCCGTGTCGGCATCGGCGCTGACCGCCTTGATCTTTTCCACCGCGCGCACCATGCGCACGCCAAACTGGGTCTCAAACAGGGCGTACATTGGGCCGGTGTCGTCGGAGAGTGCCTCCAGCGTGAGGCCCTTGAACGGCCCACCGGGCAACCAGATGTCCTCCAGGATCGCTGGCGCTCCGGCAAATGACAGCACCCGCTTGACCTGTAGAACTGGGTCGCCCGTGCGACCGCCGAGTTGGCGAGCCACTTCGGCGCTAGCGCGCTGGCGACGGCATTCGATGATTTTGCGCTCGGCCGGGCCTTGGTTTTTCAGGTCGCCTGTGTCGGGCAGCAGGCGCAAAAAACGGTACTGGGTGTGCACCTCGGCGTGCGTGGCCACAAACGTCCCCTTGCCTTGGCGGCGCACCAGCAGGTTGTCGGTTGCCAGCTCGTCGATTGCCTTGCGCACCGTGCCTTGGCTCACGCGGTAGCGCGCAGCCAGCTCGAATTCGCTGGGAATGGCGTCCCCCGGCCTCCAGTCGCCTGCCTGCAAGCTGCTCAGGATAAGGGTTTTGATCTGCTGGTAAAGCGGGCTGAAGGCGGGCGCACCCAGCGCGCTGGAGGCTTCGCTTTCCGCGCCCGTTGTGCGTGGATCAGGCGCATGCGGGTCGCTGAACGGGGTGGGTGTGTTGGGCATGGCAGACAGGTCGCCACTGAGGTTGTGGTGGCCTCAATCATATCTTATATAAGACATAAGACAAATTGACGTATCAGGGCTTGCGAGGGTACACTCAAAGAGAGACTTTGGTGCTTGTCTTAGGTCAATCGGGTCCATGATCCGTGTTTTTTTCGAGGTTGTCCCTCAGCGCTGCCGTCCGAGATTTCGTTCCTTTCCTCTCTCTATCTATTTGGAGTTTTTTCATGAGCAAGAAGCCCGTTCGCGTTGCTGTCACCGGTGCCGCTGGTCAGATTGGTTACGCCCTGCTGTTCCGCATCGCCTCGGGCGAAATGCTCGGCAAAGACCAGCCCGTGATCCTGCAGTTGCTGGAAGTGCCGGTGGAAGGCCCGCAAAAAGCGCTCAAGGGCGTGATGATGGAACTGGACGATTGCGCGTTCCCGCTGCTGGTGGAAATGACCGCCCACGGCGACCCCATGACTGCGTTCAAAGACGCTGATTACGCGCTGCTGGTCGGCTCGCGCCCTCGCGGTCCTGGCATGGAGCGCGCTGAACTGCTGGCGGTCAATGGCGCTATCTTCACCGCACAGGGCAAGGCACTCAATGAAGTCGCCAGCCGCGACGTGAAGGTGTTGGTGGTCGGCAACCCGGCCAACACCAACGCCTACATCGCCATGAAAAGCGCGCCCGATCTGCCGCGCAAGAACTTCACCGCCATGCTGCGCCTGGATCACAACCGCGCAGCCAGCCAGATCGCTGCCAAGACCGGCAAGGCTGTGGCTGACATCGAAAAATTGACCGTCTGGGGCAACCACTCGCCGACCATGTACGCCGACTACCGCTTCGCCACCATCAACGGCGAGAGCGTGGCTGACATGATCAACGACCAAGAATGGAACGCCAACGTGTTCTTGCCCACGGTGGGCAAGCGCGGCGCGGCCATCATCGAGGCGCGTGGCTCTTCGTCGGCTGCCTCGGCCGCCAACGCCGCCATCGACCACATGCGCGACTGGGCCTTGGGCACCAACGGCAAGTGGGTCACCATGGGCATCCCGTCGGACGGCCAGTACGGCATTCCAAAAGACACCATGTTCGGCTTCCCCGTGACCTGCGAAAACGGCGAGTACAAGATCGTTGAAGGCCTGGGAATCGACGCCTTCTCGCAAACCTGCATTGACAAGACCCTGGCTGAGCTTGAGGGTGAGAAAGAAGGCGTCAAGCACCTGCTCTGAGCATCCGCTGAGCGCTGTGAGCCGCCATCCCTCCGCTGTTTT
>JBLIJY010000007.1:0-18459 GCA_047636095.1 Hydrogenophaga sp.
CCTTGCACCAGCGGCCACGTTCGCGGCTGGTGCCCTTGCCCGCCACTGCTGAGAAGTTTGCCCAGGCGCTCACCGAGCCGGCGGTGTTTGGCGCTGGCAGCCTGATGGACGCCTTGCTCAAGCTGGTGCGCGAAGCCACGCAGCTCGACATCGTGCGCAACGACATCAAGGTCGACATGCTCAACCCGCACCACCTGATGCACCTGCGCGTGGTCGATGAACACGGCCGCCAGCTCGGCCAGGGTCGCAACCTGGGCGCGCTCAAGGCCGAGCTGGGCGGCCAGGCACGCGGCGCGTTTCAGGCGCTGGCCTCGCTCAAGTTGGAGAGCCTGCGGCCAGCGCCGCCAGAACCGGTGGCGCCCGTGGCGGCCAAACCCGGCAAGGCCATCCAGACAACGCGCAGCCCGGCGCCCGCAGCCCAGGCCAGTCAGCGCCACACCAGCTGGGACTTTGGTGAGTTACCCGAGCTGATGGAGATTCGCCAAAGCGGACAGACGCTGATCGGTTTCCCGGCCCTGATCGATCAGGGCGACGCGGTCACGATCGAGGTGTTTGACGAGCCACAGGCGGCTCAGGCCCGGCACCGAGATGGTCTGCGTCGCCTGTTTGCGCTGCAGATCAGAGACGCGCTCAAGTACCTGGAGAAAAACCTGCCCGGCCTGCAGGCCATGGCCGCGGCCTACATGCAGGTGGGCAAGAGCGACAGCGGCTCGGGTGGTGGCACCCAGGAGGAACTGCGTCAGCAGATCATCGAGCTGGCGCTGGAGCGTGCGTTCCTGATCGAGCCCTTGCCCACCGACGAGGCAGCCTTTAAAAAACGCATCGAAGAGGGGCGCGCGCGGCTCACGCTCATCGCCAGTGAGATCGCGCGCAATGCAGGCGCTGTTTTGGTTGAATACGCCGCCGCCGCGCGCAAGCTCAAGGACAGCAAGGCCAGCGGCGAGATGGCGAACGACATCGCGCAACAGCTGCAGCGCCTCGTCCCCAAGCGCTTCTTGCTTGTCACACCCTACGCGCAGCTCGCGCATTTCCCGCGCTACCTCAAGGCGGTGCAGCTGCGCATCGACAAAGCCCGTACCGACCCAGCGCGCGACGCCGCCAAGCTGGCCGAGCTGCGACCACAAGACCAGCGCTTCTGGCGTCTGCTGGTCGAACGCAAAGGCGTGCAGGACGCACGGCTTCAAGAGCTGCGCTGGTTGTTGGAGGAGCTGCGGGTGAGCTTCTTCGCGCAGGAGCTGCGCACGCCCCAACCGGTGAGCGTCAAGCGGCTGGACAAGGCTTGGGAACAGCTCAGCGGCTGAGCCTTTTCATCGAACCTCGGTGATCCACACAGGCAGACCCCAAGCCCCGCCCGGCTCCATCAGTTTGCACATGCCGGTGGTGGACGAAAGGGTATGCACAAAGTCCTTTCCGTTCCAAGTCCAGTCGTCCAAAGACCAGCAGTCCCCCAAACCGCGTCCTTTCATGCGAACCAGCATCTGGTTGCCTGAAAGCTCTGTCGCCTCCACTGGCGTCACCCGGGGATTGAATGGCGGTTCGGTGCGGATGATCCAAACCATGCCTCCAACGTTGTAGGCATACAGTTGGCAAACAGCGGTCACGACCATCTGGCTCTCAGAAAGGCGGGTGACACGCAACATGGCGCTGTCGGTGCTCTTTTCGAAAAGCCGCGGGCAGCTGTCCCGGTCGGTGGTTTTTCGCAAAGCCGCGAACAGCGATGGGGTATGGCGGGCAATAAACTGTTCGTCTCCCGCCTTCGGGCTCGGCAGGGGTGGTGCCAGCAGGACCCGCACACCCACGGGTGGTCGCACCGATTGTTCGTTTCGCGCTCCCTTCCTGATCAAAGCCCCGGGCGTGCCCACCCGCCCCTGAAATTCGTCCATCTTGAGCATCACAGCAGCAGCCCCTGAATCCGACAGACGCCACCGATGTTGTTGATACAAAAACTCGATGCGGCTGTTGCCGCTCATGGCCCTGAGCATGGCTGTGACCTGTTCGTCGGACAGCTCGCCATGGAGCCCGCTCAGCTTGATGTTGCCGAAGGGCTGGCCGTTGATGCGCAGGGACAGGTCGAACTGCGCTGGAAGCTTGTCCACCACCGGATCGTCTCCGTACTGTCCGATCTTCAGCTCGCCTTGGATTGCTGTGCCCGGTCCGGCGGTGCGGGTAAACAGCGCCGACACCTTGAGCTCATCGGAGTCTGCGTGGTAGCCCGCCGCCCGGCATGTGCGGGTGTTGTCGCAGGCCACTTCCCAGTCGTGGTGTGCAAAGTGAAAACCTTCGCCGGAAGCAGCCGGCGTCAGATACCCCAGTTGCTTCTGTTCTGGCTTTGAGTGCACAAGAGGCGCAAACGCCATCAGCGAAGCGCAGGCAGCGATCCAACCCATGTGCACAGAGAGGCGCTTGGGCATGGCTTTCATCCCCAGAAAAGTGAACTTTTCACAGGCGCGCCAGCCGATCCAGCGCTGCCTTCAGCGTTTCGTCCTTCTTCGCAAAACAGAACCGCACCACCTTCTGGTCAAAGCCGTTGCCATAGAAGGCCGAGAGCGGGATCGCCGCCACACCGATCTCGCGTGTGAGCCACTGGCAGAACGCGCCTTCGGGTAAATCGCGCTCGGGTACCGCCAGATCGCCGATGTCGACACACTGAAAAAAAGTGCCTTCGCTGGGCAAGAGGCGAAAGCGTGTGCTGGCCAGGCCAGCCCGAAACAGATCGCGCTTGCGCTGGTAGAAGGCCGGCAACGCTTGGTAGCTGGCGGCGTCGGCCATGTGATGCGCCAGCGCATGCTGCACCGGCGTGTTCACGGTGAATACATTGAATTGGTGCACCTTGCGGAATTCTGCGCTGAGCGGCTCGGGCGCCACCACGGTGCCCACCTTCCAGCCGGTGACGTGGTAGGTCTTTCCAAAGCTGCTGACGATGAAAGCGCGCGCAGCCAAGGCGGGAAAGCGCGCTGCGCTCTGGTGCGCTTGGCCGTCGAACACCATGTGCTCGTACACCTCGTCGCTGATCAGCAGCACCTCGGTGGGCGCCAGCAGATCTTGCAAGCGCTGCATGTCGGCCTCGCTCCAGGCCATGCCGCTGGGGTTGTGCGGGCTGTTGATGAGGATGGCGCGGGTGCGTGGCGTGATGGCAGCAGCGATGCGATCGAAGTCGGGCCGAAAGCTGCCGGGCGTGAGCGGCACGCGCACCGCCACACCACCCGCCAGCTCGATGTTGGGCACGTAGCTGTCGTAGCAAGGCTCCAGCACGATCACCTCGTCGCCCGGGTGAACCACGGCCAGCAGCGCGGTGAAGATGGCCTGGGTGGCGCCCGCTGTCACGGTGACCTCGGTCGCTGGATCGCAGTGCAGACCGTACAACGCTAGCATCTTGTCTGCCATCGCCTGGCGCAGCGCTGGCACCCCGGGCATCGGTGGGTACTGGTTGTGACCCGCTTGCATGGCGGCGGTGACCGCGTTCACCAGCGCCGGATCGCAATCAAAGTCGGGAAAGCCCTGGCCCAGATTGACCGCGCCGGTTTCGGCAGCCAATGCCGACATGACGGTGAAGATGGTGGTGCCGACATTGGGCAGACGGGAGGTGAGGGTGGGCGTGTGAGCGTGTTCGGAGGTCATTCGTCAAACAAAAAGAAGGGTCTGGTGAGGTGTCTTTTTCAGAGTGCCGCGGAACTGACTCTGCCGGTCGGCCAGCGTTGCCCCCTGGGGGGTGACGCCGCAGGCGGCGCGGGGGGTGCTAAATCTCATATTCGTCGGGGGTGCCCTTCATTGCCTGCTGGATCGATGCGCGCGTCAGGCGCTCGCTCAGCAGCTCGGCGAAGCGCAGCACGAAGTTGCGCAGGTAAGTGCCGCGCTTGAATGCCACGCGCGCCAGGTTGTGGCCAAACAGCTGGCCAGCGGGTCGCGCCACCAGGTCGGGCGTCTGGTTGTCGCCCTGCATCGCCATTTCGGCCACGATGCCCACCCCCATGCCCAGCTTCACATAGGTCTTGATCACATCGGAGTCGATCGCCTCCAGCACCACGTTGGGCTTGAGCCCGCGCAGGGCAAACGCCTGATCGATGCGCGTGCGGCCGGTGAAGCTGGGGTGGTAGGTGATCAGCGGCACGGTGGCGAGATCTTCGAGCGCGATGCGTTCGCGCTCCAGCAGCGGATGGTCGAACGGCAGCACCAGCACGTGTTGCCATTCGTAGCAAGGCAGGGTGATCAGCTCGGGGTAATTCGCCAGCGACTCGGTAGCCACCCCGATCTCGGCCACCTCGTCGATCAACATCCGCGCCACCTGGTCGGGCGCGCCTTGGTGCAGGCTGATGCCTACCTTGGGATAGCTCTGGCGCAGCCGTGACACCGGCCCCGGCAGCACATAGCGCGCCTGGGTGTGGGTGGTGGCGATCGAGAGCGTACCGCTGTCTTGCGCCGAATACTGCTGGCCGATGCGCTTGAGGTTGTTCACCTCGCGCAGGATGATTTCAATGCTGGCCAGCACATGCTGGCCGGGCTCGGTCACGCGTTTGATGCGCTTGCCGTGCCGCGCAAAGATGTCGATACCCAGCTCATCTTCCAGTTCGATGATGCCCTTGGACACCCCAGGCTGGGAGGTGTGCAGCGCTTTGGCCGCCTCGGTCAAGTTCAGCTGGCGCCGCACCGCTTCCTGCACAAAGCGCAGCTGCTGTAGGTTCATGGCCTGCGCTCCAGCGCGATTTGCGCCAGCAACGCGGTCAGGCGGGGGTCTTCGCCGGCGGTGGGCAGTTGCTCCAGCCGCACGCCCGGGTGGCGCTGCGCCAGGTCTCTCATGATCTCGGGCAGGTCTTCGCGCGCGTGCTTGCCCATGCCAAAGAAAAGCGGCAGCACGCGCACCGCCGTTGCACCGCGGGCCACCAGATCGGCCACCGCCGTGGGCATGTCTGGCTCACAAAGTTCCAGATAGGCGCTCGCCACCAGCGCCTGCGGGTCGCTGTCGGCGATGCGCTGCGCCACCGCCTCAACTGGTGCGCGCCACAGCGGGTCGCGCGAGCCATGAGCAAATACCACCACACCTAGCATTTTCTGTCTCCCTATCGTCTCAAAACCAACCAGCCGAACGCGCCCAGCGACACCACCGAATAGATCAGCGCTGGCGAGGCAGCCGCCAGCCAGGGTTGCCATTGACGCAGGTTACCGATGTAGCCGAACACGTTGTTGAGCAAGAAGAAGCTGATGCCGATCATCACGCCCAGAAAAACGTAGCCGGTGATGCTGCCGGAGCGGAAATGCAGGTAGGCAAACGGCAGCGCCAGCACCACCATGACCAGGCAAGACAGCGGATAGAACACCTTGCGCCAGAACTCGATTTCGTACCGCTGCGCGGTCTGGCCGTTGGCCTCCAGGTGTTGCACGTAGGCAAACAGGTCTGCGGTGCGCATGCTGTCGGGTTTGAGCAGGGCCACCGACACCATCTCGGTGCTCAGGCTGCTGGGCCAGCGCAGGCTGGGCAATTCGGTGCGGGTGATGTGCGCTGAGGCCAGGCCGGCGGTATCGAACTCGCGCCGCTGCACGTTTTTGAGCGTCCAGGAATCGTCGGCCTCAATCTGGCCGGTTTGCGCCTGCAACGTGGACGCCAGAAAGCCCCGGTTGTCGAACTCGAAGATGCGCACCTGTGTCAGCTCACCTCGCGGTGACAGTGCGCCTACATTGACCGAAAAGTTGTTGTCGGCCTGTTTCTCCTTCAGCCAGGCACCTGTCTGCCCGATGCTGATGCCTCCTTTGTAGTTGGCTTTGAGCAGCTGCGCCGTTCGGTCGGCGGCTGGAGCCAGATAGTCGCCGATGGCAAAGGTCAGCACCACAAACACGGCGCCCAGCCCGAGCAGAATGCGCAGCGCCCGCCAAGGTCCAAAGCCACTGGTGCGCAAAATGGTGTACTCAGAGCCCTGAGCCAGCCGCGCCAGCACGAACACCGAGCCGATCAGCACCGCAATCGGCATCAGCTCGTAGATGTGGCTGGGAATCAGCAGCGCGACATAAATCAGCGCCTCGCGCAACCCGTAGAGCTGAGCCGGGTCGGTGATCGCCGCGCGGCCCAGATCGCCGAGTTCGTCGACGAAATCAAAGAAAAAGAACAGCGACAAGAAGGCCAGCAACACGAAGCCCACCGCTGCCAGCACCTCGCCATAGATCAGGCGCCGAATGGTTTTCATGGCACTGCCTCGGGTGCGTTGTTGCTGCGCTTGAGAGAGCCCCTCAGCCAGCCTCGCAGTGAAAGATTCCAGTGGCGCTTGAGCAGCCAGAGCACCGCGAGCACAAACACGCCGCCGTGCAGCGACAGCATCCATGTGGCCAAGCCCATCTGCCCGCTGCTGACCCAGCCCTGCCCGATGTTGAGCAGGTTGTAGTAAACGATGAAGGCGAACAGGGTGAAGAACAGATTGCCGCCACGCCCGGCGCGCGGGTTGCCAGCGGTGGTGGCCAGCGCGATCAACACAAAATTCAAGGCGGTGAGCGCCATGCCCACCCGCCAGCCGAGCTCGCCGCGGCTGGCGGCATCGGGCGACTGCAGCAGACTCCAGGTGCTGCGCGATTTCAGCCGATCGCCAGCGCTGGCAGTGAGTGCGCTGCCGCCCACCTGGGTGCCATATTCCTCGAATTCGCTGATCTGCAGCCGCTGGTTGGCGTCGGATTCGAGTCGCTGGCCGTTGCTGAGCAGCAAGTACTGTTGCTCACCGATCCATTCGACGCGGCCCGAGCGCGCAGAGATGATGGTTTCGCGCCCGTCGGGCTCGGTGCTGGAGACGAAAATGTTGCGGCCTTCGGTGCCGTCGGTGGTGTCTTTGTCGATGAAGAAAACCCGTCGGCCGCTGGAAGATTCCTGGAACTGCCCCGGTGTGACCCGCTCAAGGTCGCCGCGCCGCTCGAAGCGGGTACGCAGCTCATCGGTTTGGCTGTTGGCCCAAGGCCAGACCAGAAACACCATCGACGTGATCACCACCAAGATCGGCCAGGCAAAGTGCAGCACCGGCGCGAGAAATCCCCCCAGCGAGCGTCCGCTGGCAAACCAAATGATCATTTCGCTGTCGCGGTACATGCGAGAGAGGGTGAAAACGATGGCGATGAACAGCGCCAGCGTGAGGATGGTAGGCATGCGACCGAGCACCGTGTACCCCAGCACCAGCATGATTTCTTGCGGGTTCACGCTGCCCTGTGAAGCCAGGCCCAGCGTGCGGATCAGCAGCATGGTCAGCACGATGGTGAACAACACCACCAGCGTGGCACCGAAGCTGCGCGCCAGCTCTTTGCGAATGGACGAATGGAATAACATCAATCAACCAAAAAGGAATAGGCAATTATGGACTTTGAACTCACCCGTGTTTCCCTCGCTGAGGCCGCCAAGTGGTCTGCTGACGCCTTGGTGGTGTTGGTCACCGAGAGCCCCTCGCTGGGCAAAGTGGACTCGCCGTTGGCGGCGCTGATTGCGCAGGCCCACAAAAGCGGCGCGTTGGAATCGGGCGCAGCCAAGCTGTTGGCGGCCTACCAAGTGGACGGCGTGCGGGCGGCGCGTGTGCTGCTGGTGCGCGCGGGCGACGGCTCGCCGGCAGCGGTGCGCAAGGCTGTTGGCGCGGCCGTGGCGTCGCTCAAACAGCCTGACGTGAAGAAACTGGCGCTGTTGCTCAGCCTGATCGAGCCGAGCAGCGATGCGGTTTGCGCTGCGGTGCAAGCCTGCGCCGAGGCCAGCTATGTCTACACCCACACCAAGCCTTCGGCCAAGGCGCGCGCGTTGAATCAGGTGGTGCTGGGTGTGGGCCAGCCCGACGAGGTACGTGCGGGATTCGCGCGCGGTCAGGCGCTGGTGGTGGGCATCGAGGTGGCCAAGGAATGGGCGAACCGCCCAGCCAACCACGCCACGCCGAGCATGCTGGCCGATTGCGCGCGCCAGATCGGGCGTCAGCCCGGCTTCAAGACCGAGGTGCTCGGTCCCAAGGAGGTCAAGGCGCTGGGCATGGGGGCGTTTCTGGCGGTGGCGCAGGGTTCGGCCGAGCCGCTGCGCTTCATCGTGCTGCGCTACAACGGTGCAGCCAAGTCGAGCGCCCCGGTGGTGCTGGTAGGCAAGGGCATTACCTTCGATACCGGGGGCATCTCCATCAAGCCAGCGGCCGAGATGGACGAGATGAAGTACGACATGGGCGGTGCGGCCAGCGTGCTGGGCACGTTTGCGGCACTGGCTGAGGCGCGGCCGGCCATCAATGTGGTGGGGCTGATCCCCAGTTGCGAAAACATGCCCGACGGTTTGGCGGTGAAGCCCGGCGATGTGGTCACCAGCATGAGTGGCCAGACGATCGAGATCCTCAACACCGACGCCGAAGGCCGGCTCATTCTGTGCGATGCGCTGAGCTACGCGGCAAGGTTCAAGCCGCGGGCGGTGGTCGATATCGCCACCCTCACTGGTGCCTGCGTGGTGGCTCTGGGCGCGGTGCGATCGGGGCTGTTCAGCCCGGCCGATGAACTGGCCGCGGCGTTGCAAGAAGCGGGGGATGCCGCGCTGGACCCATGCTGGCGCATGCCGCTGGACGACGAATACGCCGAAGGCTTGAAATCGAACTTTGCCGACATGGGTAACATCGCCGGACGCATGGCGGGCTCGATCACCGCCGCCAAGTTCTTGCAAAAATTCACCGCCGATTTCAACTGGGCCCATCTAGACATTGCGGGAACCGCGTGGAAGGGTGGCGCGGCCAAGGGCTCTACCGGTCGCCCGGTACCGCTGTTGCTGCACTACCTGATGAACGAGGCGGCCAAGGGGGAGGCGCCGGCTGTTCGCAAGACCCCTGCCAAACGCGAGCGCAAGGCCTGATTGAGCAGCCTGTCTGGTGAACGTGACCGAAGTCGTCTTCCATTTCAACGCCGCTGACAAGCGGACCCATGCCTGTCGCCTGCTGCGCAAGGCCTATGGGCAGGGTGCTCGGTTGCTGGTGGTGTCAGAGCCGCAAGAACTGGACCCGCTTGATGCCGCTCTGTGGACGCTGGCCGGGCGCGACTTCGTTCCCCATGCGCGGCTGAATGACCCTCCTGAAATCCAGATCCATTCGCCGATTCTTCTTGCCGGTGAATGGCCCGCAGAGGTGCCGCGCCCGCAAGACTGGGTGCTGGTGAACTTGGGCCAGGCATTTCTGCCTGGGTATGAGCAGTTTGCCCGGGTGATTGAGGTGGTGAGCCGCGATCAGCCCGATCGCGAGCGCGCGCGCGATCGCTGGAAGCGCTACCGCACCGCCGGCATTGAACCCATGCACCACGATTTCGCCGATCGGTGATGAGATCCCAGGCGGTGACTGGTATCGCCCGCGCTAATGAGCCATCTATCGCACTCAACTGGATGCCGGGCAAACCCTCTAATCACAGCTTTGTGTTGGCCCTCTGGGCCTTGAGGATCTGTTTTTAGGTTATCTTTATGGGCGTGGAGAAAAAAGTTCCCTCCGCATCTCAAACCCTCCTTATCGAGAACAAATATGCAACTGAACATCAAACTGGCTGTGATCGCTGCGGCGGTGGCTTTGGCCGCTTGTGGCAAAAAAGAAGAAGTCGCTCCAGCTGCTCCGGTAGCCGAGCCAGCGGCTGCGGCTGCGCCAGCGCCTGCTGGCGACAACGTGATCAAGATCGGTCACGTTGCTCCCACCAGTGGCGCCATTGCCCACCTCGGCAAGGACAACGAAAACGGCGCCCGCATGGCGATTGAAGAGCTCAATGCGGCCAATCTGACCATCAACGGCGCGCCAGCCAAGTTCGAGCTGTTGCCTGAAGACGATGCAGGCGATCCCAAGCAAGGTGTGGCAGCGGCCCAGAAGCTGGTGGACGCCAAAGTGGCCGGCATCATCGGCCACCTGAACTCAGGCACAACCATCCCCGCTTCGCAGCTCTACAACGATGCGGGTATCCCGCAAATTTCGCCCTCGGCGACCAACCCCAAGTACACCCGCCAGGGCTTCCAGGGCGCCTTCCGCATGGTGGCTGATGACGTGCATTTGGGTGGCACGCTCGGCAAGTACGCTGTGGAAACCCTCAAGGGCAAGAATGTGGCCGTGATTGACGACCGCACCGCCTACGGCCAAGGTGTTGCTGACGAGTTCGAAAAAGGCGTCACAGCCGCAGGTGGCACCATCGTTGGACGCGAGTTCACCAACGACAAAGCGTCTGATTTCAATGCCATTCTGACCACTCTGAAGGCCAAAAAGCCCGATGTGATCTTCTTCGGTGGCATGGACGCTGTGGCAGGCCCGATGATGAAGCAGATGAAGTCGCTCGGCATTAACGCCAAGTTCATGGGTGGCGACGGCATTTGCTCCAGCGAATTGCCCAAGCTGGCTGGTGATGGCATGGCAGATGACCAGGTAACTTGCGCGGAAGCTGGCGGTGTAGAAGGTGAAGGTAAGGTAGCCATGGACACCTTCCGTGCCGACTTCAAGACCAAGTATGGTGCCGAGGTGCAGGTGTATGCACCCTACGTTTACGACGCGGTGAAAGTCATGGCCGCTGCCATGGTGGCTGCGAACTCGTCGGACCCAGTCAAGTACCTGCCAGAGCTCAAGAAGATTCAATACTCAGGCGTGACTGGCAACATCGTATTTGACGACAAGGGCGACATCAAGAACGGCGCCCTGACGCTGATGACCTACAAGGGCGGTGTGCGCACCCCCATTGCTGTGATCCGCTGATCGAGACAACCCGGCTAGGCGCTCTTGGGCGCCTTTCAAAAGGCCACCTTCGGGTGGTCTTTTTCGTGAGTGAACGGGACTTTGTTCCGGCAGGCCAGCGTTGATCCATGATCATGGACCGGTTAAACGAGGTGCTCGGGTCTCTCTCAAGGTTTCAGATAAGCGGCCCGTATGGCTTTGATGCGCTGGCGGTTTATACCAAGGTCTTCCTGGCCCAAGCGGCTCGCGCTGCGTATCTCGATTGCCTGCGCAGAAGGGTTGCTCCAGAACTCCAGATCGTCGACGAACCCGAGCCAGCGGGTGCGGGCCTGGGCGTACACGTAATCGGGGGTCTGCTCGATGATCGTCACCCTGGGCTGTGCGTCAAGCGCACGCAGCAGCGCCTGCATCGAGGCTTTGGCGTCTCCTTCGCGCCACGGCAGCGCTGCAATGGCGGCAGAGGCCGCTTGCGGATGCTGTGGATACAGGGTCGTCTGGCTGCTGACACTGTTGTTGGTGTCAGAAGGTGGCTTTAGGCGGCCTGCGCTCACGCCAAGATCCGCTGGCTGCTGGCCGCTGAACAAGCCCAGTTGGCCCGCCACCAAAACAGCCACAGGCGCTGCGATCAGCAAGGTCAGCAACGCGCGGTGAGCCAAGCCGCGGCGCAGTGGCACTGTCATCGCTTACCGCCCATCAGGCTGCCCAAGATGCCACGCACCAGTTGACGCCCCAGGCCGCTGGCCACGCTGCGGGCGGCGGTTTTAGCCATGGATTGCACCAGCCCGTCGTACTGACCGCCACGCGGTCCGGTGCGCCCGAAAAGGGCTTCGTTCAACATACCGCCCAGACCGCCGCCACCCTCGCTCGCCGCCTCTTTTTGAGCCCCACCCGGGATACGCGGTGTCTTGATCGAACTGCCAACATCGCCCGGGGTTTGGGCTGTACCCGCGTTGAACACTTCGTAGGCACTTTCGCGGTCAACCACCTTCTCGTAGACGCCGGCCACCAACGAGCCCTGGATCAGCGCCTGGCGCTGCTGCGGTGTGATGGGCCCGAGCTGGCTGCCGGGGGGCAGCACGTACACCCGCTCGGTCTCGCTGGGCCGACCCTTGGCGTCGAGCAGGCTGACCAGCGCTTCGCCCACGGCCAGATCGGTGATGGCGGCTTCGATGTCGAGACCCGCCTTGGGTCGCATGGTCTGTGCCGTGGCCCTGACAGCTTTCTGATCGCGTGGGGTAAAAGCGCGCAGCGTGTGTTGTACCCGGTTGCCCAGCTGGCCGAGCACGCTGTCGGGAATGTCCAACGGGTTTTGCGTCACGAAATACACGCCGACCCCCTTGGACCGGACCAGCCGCACCACCAGTTCGATGCGCTCGATCAGCACCTTGGGCGCGTCGTTGAAGAGCAGGTGGGCTTCGTCGAAAAAAAACACCAGCTTGGGCTTGTCGGGGTCGCCGATCTCCGGCAGTTGCTCGAACAGCTCGGAGAGCATCCACAGCAGAAAGGTGGCGTAGAGACGCGGCGCGTTCATCAGCTTGTCGGCGGTGAGGATGTTGATCACCCCCTTACCGCCCACCGTCTGCATGAGGTCCTGGATGTCGAGCATGGGCTCACCAAAAAACTGGTTGCCCCCTTGTTGTTCGATCTGCATCAGGCCGCGCTGGATCGCGCCCACGCTGGCAGCGCTGATGTTGCCGTATTCGGTGGTGAACTGCTTGGCGTTGTCGCCTACGTGCTGCAGCATGGCCCGCAGGTCTTTCATGTCCAGCAGCAGCAGGCCGTTGTCGTCGGCGATCTTGAACACCAAGTTCAGCACGCCCGCCTGGGTGTCGTTGAGGTCCAGCATGCGTGCCAGCAACAGCGGGCCCATGTCGCTCACGGTGGCGCGCACCGGGTGCCCTTGCTCGCCAAACACGTCCCACAGCGCGGTGGGGCAGGCTTGCGGCGCGGGCAGGGTGAGGCCGCGGTCTTGCAGCACCTGGCTGATCTTGTCGCCGAAGCGGCCAGTTTGGCTGATGCCGGTGAGATCGCCCTTGACATCGGCCATGAATACCGGCACGCCAATGTTGGAGAACTGTTCGGCCAAAGTTTGCAGCGTGACCGTCTTGCCGGTGCCCGTGGCGCCGGTGATCAGACCGTGGCGGTTGGCCAGCTGGGGCAGCAGATGGCACTGCATCTGGGCGTTTTGAGCGATCAACATCGGTTCGGCCATGGGACACATCCTTGGAGCAGTGGAGGAGGAAAGTAAAATTGCACCCGATTACACCAAACTCCGCTCAAAAAGGACGCACGCGTGGCAGGACACAGCAAATGGGCCAATATTCAGCACCGCAAAGGCCGACAGGACGAGAAGCGCGGCAAGATCTGGACGCGCGCGATCCGTGAAATTTCGGTGGCGGCTCGCGCTGGTGGCGGCGATCCAGCGATGAACCCGCGGCTGCGGCTCGCGATCGAGAAGGCCAAGGCAGCCAACATGCCAGCCGACCGCATCAAATACAACGTGGACAAGGCTTCCGGCAATCTGGAAGGCCAGGCGCTGGAAGAAATTCGCTACGAGGGTTATGGCATTGGTGGCGCAGCGATCATCATCGACACCATGACTGACAACAAGGTGCGCACCGTGGCCGAGGTGCGCCACGCCTTGAGCAAACACGGCGGCAACATGGGCACCGAAGGCTCGGTGGCCTTTCAGTTCAAGCACTGCGGCCAGATTGTCTTTGCGCCTGGCACCTCGGAAGAGCGGGTGATGGAAGTGGCGCTGGAGGCAGGTGCCGAAGACGTGATCACGGGCGAGGACGGCGCGATCGAGGTGCTCTGTGCAGCGCCCGATTTCGAGGCAGTGAAGCACGCGCTGGAGGCTGCGGGTCTCAAGCCTGAGGTGGGCGAGGTCACGATGCGGCCAGAGAACACCATCGAGCTGGCGGGCGAAGACGCCGAACGCATGCAGAAGCTGCTTGATGTGCTCGAAGACCTGGACGATGTCCAGGAAATCTTTCACAACGCTGAAATTTGATGTCCACCCCCGCGCCGCGCTTCGCGCGTCACCCCCTCAAGGGGACCACGCTGGCCGACCGGCAAAGCTGGATCGGCGGCGTTCCGGGATCGATCACCCCACGCCAGACAGGCCAGTGGTTGAACAAACCCCCATCGTTTTTTGGAGTGATTTTTTGAAAGTTCTGGTAATCGGCGGCGGTGGCCGCGAGCATGCGTTGGCCTGGAAGCTCAGGCAATCTGAGGGCGTGAGCCAGGTGTTTGTGGCGCCGGGCAATGCCGGTACGGCGCGCGATGCGCAGTTGACCAACCTGTCGCTCACCGACAAGGTGGCCCTGCGCGAATGGGCACAGGCCAGTGGCATTGGCTTGACGGTGGTCGGGCCAGAGGCGCCCCTGGCGGCCGGGGTAGTGGACGAGTTCCGTGCCCACGGTCTGGCCATCTTCGGCCCGACCCAGGCGGCCGCACAGCTGGAAAGCTCCAAGGCGTTTTCCAAGGCCTTCATGCAGCGCCACGGCATCCCGACCGCTGCTTACCAAACCTTCACCGATCCAGCCCAAGCCCACGCCTATGTGGATGCCCAGGGCACCCCCATCGTGATCAAGGCCGATGGTCTGGCGGCAGGCAAAGGCGTGGTGGTGGCCATGAGCTTGGCCGAGGCGCACGAAGCGATCGACTTCATGCTGCTGAACAACGCCCTGGGTGTGGCGCACAACGCGGGTGGCGCGCGCGTGGTGATCGAGGATTTTCTTGCCGGCGAAGAGGCCAGCTTCATCGTGCTGTGCGATGGTGTCAATGCCTTGCCGCTGGCCACCAGCCAAGATCACAAGCGCCTGCTCGATGGCGATCAAGGCCCCAACACCGGTGGCATGGGGGCGTATTCGCCGGCACCGGTGGTCACGCCAGAGGTCCACCAGCGCGCGATGGATGAGGTGATTCTGCCCACGCTGCGTGGCATGGCGTCCGACGGCATCCCGTTCACCGGCTTTCTGTACGCTGGCCTCATGATCGCGCCCGACGGACAGGTCAAGACGCTGGAGTTCAACGCCCGCATGGGCGACCCCGAAACCCAGCCGATTTTGATGCGCCTGCAAAGCAACCTGGCGCAGGTGTTGTTGGCCGCCACGCGCGGTGAACTCGACCGTGTGCAGCTGACATGGGACCCGCGCGTGGCGCTGGGCGTGGTGATGGCCGCTGCTGGTTATCCAGTAGCGCCTCGAAAAGGCGATGTGATCACCGGATTGCCGGCCGATGCGGCTGAGACCATGGTGTTCCATGCTGGTACAGCGCTCAATGCACAAGGTGATGTGGCGGTGGCCGGTGGCCGTGTGTTGTGTGTCACCGCCCTGGCAGACTCGGTGGCGCAGTCGCGAGAGTGCGCATATGCCGCCCTCGACGGCATCCATTTCGATGGCATGCTGTACCGCCGCGATATTGGCCACCGAGCCCTCTGATCACCCAACACACGCCACCATGAGCATGCCTTCGCAACAAGTCAGCCGCTATCTCACCGGTTTGCAAGACCGCATCATCGCCGCCGTGGTTCAGGCCGACGGCGGCCAAGTGGTGGTCGATCGATGGAAGAAGCCCCGAGGTGAGCTGCTGCAAGGGCAGGGCATCACACAGATTTTGGAAGGTGGCCCGGTGTTCGAGCGCGCCGGCTGTGGTTTTTCCCATGTCAGCGGGCCGCGCCTGCCGCCCTCGGCCACCCAGCACCGGCCCGAGTTGGCGGGTGCGCCGTTTGAGGCGATGGGCTTGTCGCTCGTTTTTCACCCGCGCAACCCGCATGTGCCCACCGTTCACATGAACGTGCGCATGATCGCCGCGCACCCAGCCCATGGCCCGAGCGTGAGCTGGTTCGGTGGGGGCATGGACCTCACGCCGTACTACGGTGTCGAGCAAGACGCGGTGCATTTCCATCAAACCTGTAAGAACGCGCTCGATCCCTTTGGCGTCGACAAATACCCGCGCTTCAAACGGTGGTGCGACGAGTATTTTTTCCTCAAGCACCGCAACGAGCAGCGCGGCGTGGGTGGCGTGTTTTACGACGACTTCGCCGAATTCGGCTTTGAAGGCAACTTCGCCATGATGCGCTCGGTGGGCGACGCCTTCCTGGACGCCTACCTGCCCATTGTCGAACGCCGCCAGCACACCCCCCACAGCGAGCGCGAACGCGAATTTCAACTGTACCGGCGCGGGCGCTACGTGGAGTTCAACCTGGTCTGGGACCGCGGCACCCATTTCGGCCTGCAGTCGGGCGGGCGCAGCGAATCCATTTTGCTGTCCATGCCGCCACTGGTGAGCTGGTCGTACAACCGTACCGATCCCCATGGTTCGCCAGAAGACCGGCTGACCCGTGAGTTTCTGGTGCGCAAGGACTGGCTTTGAATCCATCGAGCGCGCCACGTCGCGTGGGCATGTTTGGCGGCGCTTTCGACCCGCCGCACCTCGCACACCGAGCCTTGGCTGAGGCGGCGCTGGATCAGCTTGACCTGGACGCGCTGCACATCATGCCCACGGGCCAGGCCTGGCACAAAGCACGCGCACTCACGCGCGCCGAGCATCGTGTGGCGATGTGCCAGCTCGCCTTTGGCGATCTGCCGCGCACCCGCATCGACACCCGAGAAACCACCCGTCAAGGCCCCAGCTACACTGCTGACACGCTGGCTGAACTGGCGCTCGAGTACCCGGGCGCTGTTCTGTATCTCGTGCTGGGCGCCGATCAGCTGCTGGCGTTCAAAAGCTGGGTTCGCTGGACTGAGGTGCTGGAGTGCGCCCAGCTGGCGGTGGCCAACCGCGCGCTGCACATCGGCGCCGATGCAGCGCTCGACCAGCGCGAGAAAATGGACCTGTCCGCTGTTGATCTGCCCTTCGTGCGCCTGTCCATGCCCTTGACCAACATCAGCGCCAGCGCGGTACGCTCGCGCGTGGAACAGCCCGCTACACAGCGCGCTGCCATTGCTCGATTGGTGCCAGCGAGCGTCGCAAGCTATATTGCAAGCCATTCCCTTTATCAAGATCCCTCATGACTGCATCCGCTTCCGCCAAAAAAGACGTTCAAAGACTCCAACGCGCCATCGTCGATGGGCTGGAGGACGTGAAAGGTCAGGACATCGTGGTGTTCGACACCGAAACACTCTCCCCGCTGTTTGAGCGCGTGATCATCGCCAGCGGCACCTCCAACCGCCAGACCCGCGCACTCGCGGCCAGCGTGCGCGATGCGGTGCGCGAAGCCGGCTTTGACAAGCCGCGCATCGAAGGTGAAGAAAACGGCGAATGGATCATCGTGGACTGCGGCGCTGCGGTGGCGCACGTGATGCAGCCCGTGATCCGCCAGTACTACCGGCTGGAAGAAATCTGGGGTGGCAAGGCGGTGCGCTTAAAGCACGGCGCACCCAAGCCGGTGGTGGCCGAGGCCAAGCCCGCAGCCAAGAAGTCGGCTGCGAAAAAGCGCGCGGGGGTAGCGGCTGAAAAGCCGGTGGCGCCCGTCTCTGCCAAGACGGTGGTGCGCAAACAGGCCAAAGCCCGGGCCAGTGCCGCTGCGGTATTGCCGGCGGCTTCCGAGTTGCCCAAGCGTGCAGCGGCCAAGGCACCTGCAAAAACAGCGAAGCCATCCACCAGTCGGGCTGCTACCAAGACCGTGGGCAAGGTGGCGGCCAAAGCACCTGCAAAGGCGCCTACCAAAACAGCAACCCGGCCGGCGACCAAAACAGCCGCGAAAGCACCGGCCAGGGCACCAGCCAAAACGGCAACCCAAGCACCTGTCAAAACCGTGGTGGTCAAGCCCAAAACGGCAGCGAAGACAGCACCCAAGACCAGCGCCAAGCCCGCCGTGAAGGCGGTCGCCAAAAGGGCACCGGGCCGCAAGAAGACATGAAACTGCTGATCGTCGCGGTTGGGCAGCGCATGCCCGACTGGGCGCAGAGCGCCTACGACGATTACGCCAAGCGGTTTCCGCCCGAGTTGCGGGTGGAGATCAAAACCGTCAAGACCGAAACCCGCGGCTCCAAGACACTGGAGACGCTGCTGGGTGCTGAGCGCGAGCGTATCCAGGCGGTGCTGCCGCGCGGTTGCCGCGTGGTGGTGCTCGATGAGCGCGGCACCGCCCTGACCACCCAGGCACTCGCCGAGCAGTTGCGCGGCTGGCAGTTGGACGCGACCGACGTGGCCCTGGTGATCGGCGGCCCCGACGGGCTGGAGCCTGCTTTTCGTGCTGCTGCCCACCAGCGCATCCGACTGTCTGACCTGACCTTGCCGCACGCCCTGGCGCGGGTGCTGCTGATCGAGCAGCTGTACCGCGCCTGGTCGATCAATGCGGGCCACCCGTACCACCGCGAGTGAGCGTGGCCCCCACGCTCCACCGCTGCGCGGGTCGCTTTTTGATGTGCTTTTCCTGAACGGTCATGCCCGACTTCATCTACCTCGCCTCTCAAAGCCCACGCCGCCTGCAACTGCTGGAACAGTGGGGCGCTCGCTGTGAACTGCTATTGCCCGACGATCAGGAGGATGCGGAGTCGCTGGAAGCGGTGCTGCCTGGCGAAGCGCCCGCGGCCTATGTGCAGCGGGTCACCGCGCTCAAGCTCGCAGCGGCGCTGGACCGTTTGCGCCGTCGTGGGCTGCCGCCCGCACCGGTGCTCTGCGCTGACACCACGGTGGCGCTGGGGCGGCGTATTCTGGGCAAGCCCCAAAGCAGCACAGAGGCGCGTGCGATGCTGGGCGATCTTTCAGGCCGCGAGCACCGGGTGTTGACGGCGGTGGCGGTGGGCCAATTGGCGGGTCGTGCCAGTCGAGGCAGCCGCAGCTGGTCGGCACT